>CAYVAN010000095.1:0-17519 GCA_964449225.1 uncultured Rhodopirellula sp. | reverse complement strand
GGATTCGCTGGAACCGCTGTTCGATGGATTCAATTTGCTGGACGTTCGCAAAGATGCCTTGTCCAGCCGCCAGAATGTGACGCGTGATTACCTGACGAATGACGTTCGACTGATCAAAGATTTTTAGATCGTTTTCAGAGTAGCCGCGTAACGGCGTTGAGCGTTTAGAGCGGTAGGGTGAATCCGTTTTTTACTTTTGGGTGTTCGCGATTGACGCTCGCAACTCCGATGCTGATCACGCTATCGGCTCGGAGAGCTGGGGAGACGTTGACCGATCACGCTATCGGCTCGGAGAGCCGAGCGACAATGTCGAGCGTTATCGGCTCGGAGAGCTGGGCGACGTTGGGCAGCTTGAAAAACTCATTTGCCCTGGTTGGGTCAGTCTGACGACTCGCTACGCTGGACGATTTTTGATCGCGTGAAGATGGTTTTCTTGACAGGCTCTTCTGATTTTGGAGTCGCCCGTTTGGCTGCAGCTTGCCTGGTTTTCTCCCTGACGGCTTTTCGCGATACCTGTACGGCTCGGATCTTCGATTTGTCTTCGCTTAGTTCGAATCGCTGCTTGTCGTTTTCTGCAACAACCGTCATCACCTGCTCGGCGGTGACCGACTTTCCGCTCGCGTTTGCCTTTTCCACGAACTCATCGATACTCGTCCAACCGTCCGCATTCAATTTCAAGCCAATCGACTTCGGTTCATGGCACAGGATGAAGCTCATGTATTTGCTGATTCGGGTGAGTCTTTTGTTCATGCGACCCATTCTAACAGGAATCAGCGGCTCGCAATATGATTCTGAAATCAATGGCAGGACAAACCACTTTTTTAACCTGACATTGTCGCTCGGCTCTCCGAGCCGATAGCGCTGTCGGCTCGCCGCTTTCAGAACCGATAGCGCTGTCGGCTCGGAGAGCCGAGCGACATTGTCAGCTGAAAAACTGACTTGCCTTGGAATGGATGGTGATTGGTGGGTGACGAAAATAGTTTGGACGGTCAATTGGGGGACCATTGACCTACATTTTAGAAACCGCCGGGGCTGCTGAATTCGGCGTAATCATCGAATTCACTGTGCCGTTCGGACGCACGATCACTGAACTTGGTGAATTCAGCTTCCCAGGTTAATTCGACATCGCCGACGGGACCGCTACGTTGTTTGGCGATGATGATTTCAGCCTGACCGGCAAACTCGGCCTTTTCGTCACCGCGATGGTAGTACTCTTCGCGGTGAACAAACATCACGACATCGGCATCCTGTTCGATCGCACCGGATTCTCGCAAGTGACTCAGCTTGGGCCGATGATCTTTTCCTTCTTCTGCTTGACGATTCAATTGCGATAGGCACAAAAGCGGAACCTCTAGTTCACGCGCGAGTCCCTTTAAACGACGAGCGATTTTTGCAACTTGTTCCTGCCGTGGATCGCGAGAATTATCAGGGTCAATGAGTTGCAGGTAATCGATCACGATCAGACCAAGACCGTCTTCTTTGCGTTTGATACGACGCGCCGCCGCCGCGATCTCGCTAACCGTTCGGGCAGGCGAATCGTCAACGAACAACGGCCCCTGCGAAATCTCATTGGCCTTGCTGACCAAGCGATCACGGTCCTCCGACGACACCGTGCCTTCGCGCAACCGGTGTCCATTGACTCGCGCCAACGAGCACAGCATTCGGTCGGCTAATTCGATGCCGGACATTTCCAACGAAACAAACAACACGGGTGCTTTCTGGACGAAGGCACAGTGTTCAGCGATATTCATGGCCAAAGCAGTTTTTCCCATCGCTGGGCGAGCGGCCAAAATAATCAGTTCACCATTACGGAATCCGCCGCCGGTGATGGTATCGAGTCCGTGCAGCCCCGTTTCGGCACCGCCATCAAGTTGATCGCCTCGCAATCGAGCTTCCATGCGATCCATCGCTTCGTGCAACACGTCGCTGATGCTGTGGACCGATTGGCCGCTGCGACCATCCATGATTGCGAAGACTTTTTGTTCCGCTTGGGCACATAGTTCTTTTGCCGAACTGGATTGGTCGTAAGCTTCGCGAAGAATTTCGGTGCTTGATTCGATTAACTTTCGAAGCACCGCTTTTTCAAGCACGATTTCCGAGTAATAAATCGCGTGCGCGGCGTTGGGAACGGCCCCAGACAGCTTTGCCAGATAAGGTGCCCCGCCGATCTTTTCGTAAACGCCAGCGGTGCGCAGTTTGGAAACCAACAAGGTGATGTCAATCTTCTCGCCGCTATCATGCATCTCGCGAAGCGTATGATAAATCGTTTCGTTTGCCGGGTCGTAAAAGTCGTCAGCTTTCAGACTCGCAATTTCGTCACACACGATCGGCATCAGCAGGATACTGCCGATGACGCCCATTTCGGCTTCGAGATCAAACGGCGGTTCTCGCTGTAGGATTTCCGCCGCGCTTGCTTGAGGCTTCTTTTTTTTCTTATCAGGATAGAAATTTGATTCGTCGTTACTCATTCGCAGCTGCTTTTGATTCCGGTCCGTGGATGGGTCACATCAAACGTAGCGAGAGTCACCGAAATTGACAAACTAGGATGCATTTCGAATGAGGTTTTCGACGCGATCCAGGGCTTCGCGGGTGGAAATGGCGGCATGACCGCGGCCAATCGATTTGCTGGCACCCAGCCATCGTTTGACGTTTTTCTCGGCCGCGATGGCGGTGCTGTGTGATTTGCCGCCGAAATGACGGGCAATTTCAGCGTAAGCCGATGACGTCATTTGCCGAGCCAGATACATCGCCAACATTCGCGGTTCGGTTGTCGAACGGGTCTGAGACGAACCACGCAAAGTGTCGTGCGGCAATTGGAATGCGTCGCAGACCGCCGATTCAATCATTGACAGGGTTGCCACTTGTTTCGACGACCGCAGCAAATCACCGGAAATCGTTCGTACCTCGTCGATCGTGGGTATCCGCCCGTGCATTCGAGCCAGCAAAGTCACGCTGTTGGCCAACCCACTGATCACTCGGCCATCGCCCGCCACCAGTGACGCCATTTGATCCACCAATTCATCGCTGGCCGCGGCTGGACAACGCTCTTCCAACAATCGGCTCAAGACAACCTTACGAGCTTCTTGATCGAGCGGCCCGACCGGGCAAACCAAACCCGCAGCCATACGCCCAGCCAGTTCGCTGGTTAAGCCTTGGATTTCGGTTGGCGAACGAAGACCGCTGAATATCAACGGCCGCCCAGCCGCCGAAAGTGTTTCGATCGTGTAAAGCAGTTCGCGAAGGGTTGCTTTCTTGGAACCCAGAAATTGAATGTCATCAATCAACAATGCATCAATGTCTCGGTAACGAGACCGAAAGGAAGTGATGCCGCTGTTGCTGACCGACGCAATGAAATCGTTTGTAAATTGTTCCGCTGACAAATGAACAACGCGTCGCATGCGATGACGACGGCGAAGCATGTGTGCGATTGAGCAAAGCAGGTGCGTCTTGCCCGTTCCGCTGGGGCCGCAGATAAATAACGGACTGGCGACGCCGGGCGTTTCGCAAACCATCGTCGCGGCGGTGAAAGCCAATTTGTTGCTTGGACCAGCGACGAAGGACTGCATCGTCATCGCATCGCGAGCCGAATTTTTGGCACCGCTAGCGGATGCTTGATTACCGGATGCTTGATGGTTTGGTTTGTCGCTGGTGCCTTTCCCGTCGGCAAGTCCAGGCAGTGAAAGTTGTCCGGGAAGAGGGCGGCGTGGTGCGGGACGCGACGCAATTGAATTTCGATCGCGATTCTGTTTCGCTTTAGCTGAACGCGCGGTGGTTCCTGAAACCAAACTGGAAATCGATTCCGTCTTGCCACGCCGGTTGTTGTTTTGAAAGCCAGATCGTCTTGCGGTGGCCTGAGCGACTGGTCTGGCTGCCCGTTTTGGTCCCGGTTCTAAACCGTCGATCGGCAGTTGGACCTGTTCGGGTTGCGGTTGATCCAAACAGACTTCGACATCGGTTGTGGTTCCGCAGGCTTGCATCGCGGCACCGCGAAGCTGTGAAAGAAAATTCTTTTCTAAACGATCCTTTGCGAACTGGCCGCGAACCGCAACGATCAATTTGCCGCGACTTGTGTTGCCGTCAATTGAGTCGGTTTGGAACGAGAACGAAACATTTTGTCCGAACCACATCCGAAATCGATCGACGCCGATTCGTCCTGTTAAAGCTTCCGTGAAATTTTGAACAACATCCATGTTGTCGGTGCAGCCTTGCGATGCGGACATACGGTAAGCGTCAACCTCCATCATGGATAATGAGCATTAAAAAAGAGTGATTGCCGCCGGCACGAAAAAACGAACTGAATGGCAAAAAGAACACTCATCCATCGATAGTCCCGCAATCTTTCAGACAGGCATTCGGCCGGTCGACATCTTCACTTGATCGGGGTGAGTGTGGAGGCAGATTCTAAGGTTGCTAGCATTCAAGTCAAACGCACCTTTAAAGATTCTGTGAAGATTCGGCGGAGGTTGTTTGGCGACGGTCAATGTTGACGCGAAAGTCACGGTTTTGATGGTAGGTTAAGACCTGCGTCGTGCGGCGAATGTGGCGGAATTTGGTGGCCGTGACGTTAGGTGGTTGTGGATAAGGTGTCACCGACCGATTTTCCCCAAACCTTCTCGAAAAGCATCGGGCGAAGTCCGGCGTCGTAATACAGTTGCCGGGCGTGGGTGTTTTGTTGATCGACCGCCAAAACAACCTGCGGCGAGCTAGAAACACGGCCAATTTGCGAGCGGAAATGGATGGCGGGTTCGGAAAGAGCCAGCTTTACCAACGGCCTGCCAAAACCTTGCCGACGTTTTTCGGGCAACAAAGCCATGTAGACCAATTCGCTCGTTGGCACGGTTTCGACTTGGCTTGCGTCTTTGACGCGGCGACTGTCACGATGAGTCGCAAAGATAACGCAACCTAACGGATCGGCTGGATTGTCTTTGGCAACAACAAAGTACCAACGGTTCGGGTCGTAAGAATCAACGTCGCGATAGGCGCTAAGTGTCTGCGACGCCGTTCGAAATTGACTCAACGCGGGGCAGTCCAACGTTTCTTTATAAGTGCGGCTGACCAGAGCCTCAAAAGCCGCCGCGTTACGCTTGGGATCCTGTTCGTCAATCAGTACAAAATCAAGGTCTTCGGATTTGATTTGCGTTTGCTCGCTGAGCTCATTTTCGCAGCGTCGTAATGAGCGGCGTTGCAATGAATCGAGCGTTAATTTTTCTATTGCGACCGAAAGGTATTCCAACGTTGCCAACGGACGCATGCCAAAGGATTCGCAAACGTTCGCCAAACCACTGTCGCTATCGGTGCCCGAATCAGTCGCCCATTGCAGAAACTTCACGCCCTGAAGCGAAAGTGTCCGGTCCAAGGCATCCACCAATGGTTGCGGGACAGAGTCGTGGTCGATGGACGCGGCGGAGGCTACCGGATTTAGTTCGGATGCTGCAGCGGTTTTTTTTACCGACCTTTCTGTCGGCTTTTCAACCCAGGGCCCCGCATGCAGGATTGTCGCGCTGTCGCCCAAAATACCCGTTGCCCCGCTTTTCGCCCCCAAGTGACCGCTGGGGTCGCTCAACGTGACGGAAAAACTCTGGGCGGCTAGTACGGCGGACTTCTGGCCATTCGAATCCGTGCTGACCAGGAAGACCAACGGCGAGGAAATCGATCGACCGGATGAAGCTACTTCAAACCGACTACACCGAGCGGACCTGGCCAGCAAACCATGGATTTGATCGACAACGATCTGCCCGCGTGCGAGCGATAACGAGCCAAGCCAGGCCGGGATCCACTGGTTTAATTCGGCCAGCGATCCGGCTTCGATCTTCATTTTCATTGCCCGCTTGGGAACCTATTGATAAAGACTGCTTTCCGAGGAAAGTCCGTATGATCCGTTTGCCACGGTTTTTCTTCTTCGATGGCCACCCTATCATATGGAGCAGGGCTGACACGTGGTTGGCTCGCTAAAACTCAGTCGCTGCGAAGACTTTTTCCATGAATCGCCCACGCTTTTCGATCGTTTTGATGATTGCAACCCTGGTCGTTGCAGCTGTCGTGACAGCATCGCCCGCCCAAGCCCAGCTCTTTCGCCGATGGCGTCAGGCGCGGCAAAACGCTGCGACCTCGAACCGGTATCAACAACCGCAGCAGGTTCAGGCCCGGAATCAGCCGCAAGCACAGAATCAAGCGAGAGGCTATCAGCAGCGATTTCAACAACAACCACAATCGTCTCAAAATCGCTATCTCGGCAACCAACAGAGTCTCGGTAACCAACAACGTCAAGTTCCCGCGACCAACGGTCAGCGCACGCCACGTGTGGTCGGCCCCGTGCGTTTCCCGAATCAGCCAGCAGCACCCGCAATTGTGACGCCCGGCCTCATCATCAATCCTTCACGGACACCAACCTTAGCGCAACAACCCAAAAAGGTGTCGGACACCTTTGACGGGTCCACCTTTGACGGGTCGCAGAAGGTGCCCGAAACCTTCCGTGGGTCCAATGACGGTGCGAAAGATCTTGGGCAATCGATTTTATCGCGTCAGGGTACCGGCGCAGATGAAACGGATGCTGACATCGCTGAAAATGAAAACGCAGAAGCAGGCAATGCAAATGGCGTGGAGGAATCCGATGTTCAGTCCGCGTCGATGGGCTTGGAAATCTATCGATATTCCACACCACAAAACGGCGTTCGGATTGCCCGGATTAAAGAAAGATCGCAAGCCGACGAATCCGGGATACGGGTCGGTGACATGATTGTCGCAGTCGATCGAACGCGAACTCGTAGTGCAGAAGATGTGGCGGCTATCCTAAAACAGCACCGCCCCGGTTCGTCGCTTCGCGTTCAGTTTGTTCGCGATTCGATTTCCTATGTCACCGATGTCCCGCTGATCGCAAGTGAATTTTCGGTTGCCAAACGGGCTTTTAAGAACAACTCGTCAGACAAATCAAATCTTCAAGATCGTGTTGCGGTCGCGAAGCCGCCAACGAATTCGCCGAACCAGAACCCCACCCCATCGCCCAGTATCAAGTTGGGGATGTTGATTCAGGACAACCCGTCCCTTCGCGGCACCATGGTCACCCAAGTGCGACCCGGATCGATTGCCGATTCGTCGGGATTGAAAAAGGGCGATCGAATTGTTTCCGTTCAATCAAGATTGCTCGAAGGCGGAAATCAGCTTCGTCAAATCGTTTCAGGCTCGACATGGGGCGATCAATTGGCGATGGGCATCGTTCGCGACGGTGAACTGATTTCGCGAAAGGTAAACTTCACGCGAACTCCTGAAACAAAACTAGCTCCTGAAACAAAACTAGCAAAATCAAAACCCAAATCAAAGAAAGATTCAAACGAAGCGTCCGCTTCAAGTCTGTCAAAGGGATTTGGATCTTTGATAGGCGGATTGTTCGCGGGCGGTTCGCAAGAAAAGAAAGAGACGACAAAAAGAACAGACCAAGTCGCCAAGTCTGACGGGGCGAAGCAAACGCCGGGTCGTTCGCTAGAAAAACCAGAATTCAATACGAGCATCGATCCGAATACCAACATGACTGATCCGCTTGGGTTTGGCGATGACGAGCCGATCGAACAAGTCATCTTTCAAAAAGACGTCAAGTAAAAGTCTGGGTAACGAGTGAGTGAAGAAACCGAAGAGCTTGGGTTCGAGCATGCCGCAGCGAAGGTAAAGAGGTTTCCACAGGTTCCCGGCGTTTACCTGATGAAGGACGCTGCGGCTCGCGTGATTTACGTTGGCAAAGCAAAAAACCTACGCAGTCGCGCCGGCAGCTATTTCTTGAAAGCCGCAGCCGAAGATCCGCGGACGGCAAATTGGGTCGGCGAGATCGCTGACATTGATTTTGTCCAGTGCGAAAGCGAAGTCGACGCTTTGCTGATGGAATCACGGTTGATCAAAGATATCCAACCCAAGCACAACAAAGATCTAAAAGACGATAAGTCGTTCCCATACTTGATGATTACGACGCACGAAGAGTTTCCTCGCGTCGAAGTCACCCGGGAACCGAAGCAACGCGGCGTCAAACTTTACGGGCCGTTCCCCAGTGCGGGTGCGTTGCGTGGTGCAATGTCGGTGTTGCAACGAATTTTTAAATTCCGCACCTGCACCCTGGACATCAGCGAGTCAGATGAAAAGTGGCAGTGGTTCAGGCCATGCTTACTGGCCAGCATCAATCAATGCACCGCGCCCTGTAATTTGCGAGTCAGCAAACAGGATTACCGCCGCGACATTCGTCGGCTGCAGACTTTCATGGAAGGCGGAAAGAAGCGGCTGATCAAAGAGATGACCGACGAAATGATGTCGGCCAGCAAGTCACTTGATTTCGAGCGGGCCGGAGTGCTGCGGGACGAAATCAAGATGCTGGATCGTTTAGAAGAACGCGGTGAACTGGAAACGCACGAACAGCCCGAAGTCTTTTACGTTGATCCCAAAAAAGGCCTGACCGGTTTGCAGCGAGTGCTAAATTTGCCGCAAACGCCGCGAGTGATCGAGGGCATGGATATCGCTCACCTAGGCGGCGGTGAAACTGTCGCGTCAATGGTCCAGTTCATCGATGGCCTGCCGTTTAAACCAGGTTATCGTCGATTCAGAATCCAAGACGTTGATGGAATTGATGATTTCCGCAGCATGTACGAAGTGGTATCGCGGCGATTCCGTCGTTTGTCGGACGAAGGTGAATCGTTTCCCGACATCTTGCTGATTGACGGCGGTAAGGGGCAACTCAGTTCCGCGATGGCAGCGTTTCGAGATCAAGACATCACGCCACCCACGGTGATTTCGTTAGCCAAACGCGAAGAAGAGATTTTTCGTCCCGGCGAAACCGAATCCATCAAGCTTAGCAAACATTCCTACAGCCTACGACTGTTGCAGTACGTTCGCGATGAATCGCACCGGTTCGCTCAACACTACCATCATCTACTGCGTAGTAAATCCACGTTTGATCGTTAGTCAATCGACGCGTTTGGATCGTCAGGGCAAATCGTGTTTGTAAACCAGCGTCCGATGTGCGTGCCGCATAGAGAGTTGTTCAACATCAACGTTGACCAAACTAAACGTTGACCAATCTATTTCGATTGATCACCGAGAACAGAAATACTGCAAGCCCCTTAGAACGCCGCTGGTGGCATGTTCATCGGGTAAACACAGACGGTCTTGCCAGTCATTGGCATCGTGGATTTGCTGGACGCGTTCAGCAAGTTCACGCGATGCATTTCCAACGAGAATGCTTCGGTAGCCAGCGGTCAACGCTGCAAAATCATTTCCCGAATCACCTGCAAAGATCACTTCGCTTGAATCAAGTCGCTGATCTTGGCACCACCAATCAATGGCATAAGCCTTGGAAACCCCCTTGGGCAACAAATCAATCAGCCCGTCACCGTTGAATGGATCCACGCTCGCAATCAATCGGTAAGGCGATGAGTTTTCGTCTAGGTGTTTGGTGATCTGTTCAGACAACTCGTTGATGGAATCTGCATCGCAATAATAACTCAATTTATAATCACTCTGCTTCTCGTCTTCCTGTTCCGTCAGGCTCTCGAAAGCCGTCAATTCTTGACGCAACCTTGCAACGGAATACTCATGGATGATCTGTGACAAATGATTCGCATACCCGCTGCTGGGTACGATTTGGCCTGTTTTTTCAACGCAACCAATCGCTGTACCGACGTTACTGATGATCCAATTGGGTGTCGGCAAGGATTCCGTTTCCATGACTGAAACAATCGACGATAGATGCCGCCCCGTGACAAAGACCAACGCCATGTGACGCGACTTCAGTTCGTGATGAAGCGAATCGAGATCTCGTCGGTTTTCTGAATTACCCGTCAGCGGTAGGAAGGTTCCATCAAGATCGGTTGCTAGGACGGCTGGCGTATGAGGCATGAATTTCGATCAGGGTTGGGGGACAATTCTGCGTTTTCATCAAATTTGTCTCGTATCAGTTTCGTCCAACTTCATATGAGTTTCTTATCAGAATGGCACAGCCGGGGGCTAAGGGCAAATCAGCTTTTCAAGCTGGGGTGCTCTTTAGCGGAGCGGCGCGAACTGCCCGGTACCTGATTTACCGGATGGCTCGCGTCATTCCGCTAGATGATAAGTTGTCCATCTTCAAGAACTGAGTTGCCCTGGTCGGGGGCTCGCAAGCCCTGCGGTATCGAACGTAACTCGTTAAACTCAGGCAGACGATCACGATTCCTAAACTCACGACCTGTCGAATCTATGATTCCGCTACGAGACAGCATTCCCAGCCGGACGTTTCCTTTCATCAACTACACGATGATTGGAATCTGCACGCTCGCATTCTTTGCACAGCTTTCCGATTCCACCGGCAAGCTGGCAGAACAGTACGGCATGGTTCCGGTGCGATTAGATGACGAGAACGCCCCGACGGTGCTGCGTCAACAGGTTGGAGTTCAAACGCAGCGCGGCATTGAGATTCAAGTCGTCGAACATGTCATTGCTCCGTCCGCGATCGTGCCGTGGGCGACCGTCGTGACGTGCATGTTTCTGCACGGGGGATGGATGCATTTTCTGGGGAACATGTGGTTTCTGTAAATCTTCGGCGACAACGTCGAAGACCGATTGGGACACCTCGGTTACGCCTTGATGTATCTAGGTACCGGGATCGCAGCAGGTTTAACGCACTACTACACCAACATGGACAGCGTTGTGCCCACGATCGGTGCCAGCGGTGCGATCGCAGGCGTAATGGGCGCCTACGCTTGGTTGTATCCGCACGCGAAGGTTCAGGCCGTCCTGCCGATATTCATTATCTTGCAAGTTTTCGTTCTACCAGCACCCGTTTTTCTTGGAATCTGGTTCGCAATCCAAACTTACAGCGGCATCGCAGCACAATCCTCTGGCCAAGCTGGCGGTGTTGCCTGGTGGGCTCACATTGGTGGATTTGTTGCCGGTGCGTTGGTCGCGATCGCGGCTGGGCGAACTCATTTCGGAAATTCGCCCGTGGAATCAAGAAGGTTTTGACGCTGCGTTAACCTGTCTACCGCGTGGCACGCGGTGCGATCGATCTTGTTCGGAATCGTTGTTGCGGCAACACCGGGCTCGCGATCACTGTTTTCGGCCCGCCGCGTCAACAGCGGCGACCCTCGCTACCCTAGAACAGACTAAAGGCAGATCATACTCTGTTGAATGGAATCGCTCAGTTGCGTGTGTTTCGATTGATAGGCTTGCTTAAACTACATGATTCAGAGTTTATGTTCTTGATTACGAAATTGAAAAAGCGACTCGAATGAACCGCGAAGCTTTTCACCAAAACACTTCTTCGCTTGCTAAATAAGCATCATCATGGATGACATTAGACACCCCACACAATCGACGACTCGATTTGACCCCAACGCGACCATGTCGGCTGATGGATCCGTCAGCGTAAACACGGGTGATCCAAAGTTGATCGCCAATTACGAAAGGATAAGTCGTAGTCGCAACTTTAGTTGGACCGGGCACTATCATATCGGCCGCATGCTCGGTCGCGGGGGTCAGGGCGAGGTTTATTTGACTCAGTATCGCGGTTCAGACGGTTTCACGCTGCCCGTTGCGATGAAAATTTTCTCGCCCGAGCGTTACCCCAACGCGTCCGCTTACAACGAAGCGATGTCAAGAGTCGCTTCGATCGCGGCCCGTGTTGCAATGATTCAGCACGACAATGTTCTGGATGTGCAGAGTTTCGTCGAGCGAAATTTCATCCGCATCATGATGATGGAATGGGTCGATGGTTATGACCTTCGCCAACTGGTCTCGCCGCGCTGTTTAAAAATACTTGACGGTCGAGTAGATGAAGCGAGGTGGACTTACATTCACGAAGTCATCTTGACGGAAGGCCCACATCAATCGCGTTTTAAAGCGGGGGTTGCGGTTGCAATCGTTCGTCAAGTGATGGCAGCCTTGGCGGCCTTGCATCGCGAAGGAATCATTCACGGCGACATTAAACCTGCCAACATCATGCTGAAACGAAGCGGTCACGCAAAGCTGATTGACATGGGATCGGCAATCTACTTTGATTCACCGCCGCGTGCGCGGGACTGCACGCCGCTGTATGCCGCACCAGAAGTGCTTGAAAACCAACCTGCAACCCCGCGAAGTGACTTAGCGTCCTTGGGTTACGTTTTGGTGGAGTTATTGAGCGGTATGAATCCGTTTGATGGCTGCGAAAAATTTCGTGATTTGCTGATGGCGAAGCGCAACCTTCCATCACGGCTACCGAAGCTTTTGCCAGCTGAGGTCTTAAGAAATCGGCTATTGATGTCGTTGATCGAAGGCTTGGTTTCGCCAGATCCGAACAAGCGTTTTCCGGATGCGGAAGCTGCTGAACATGTTGAATCCGGGGCAGCGGCGTTCCTAAGGCAACTTGTTCGCAGTGATATGTCAACGGAATATGACAACGATATACGTTGTTGGCTCGAAGAGCTTCGAGATTTGGAAATTGAAACCGATAGCACTGATTTTAGTTTCTGATAGGTTTGATGATCGAAGCTTGAATCAACAAACCGTTATCGAGAAGACCAATGGACCAGCACCATTTGGACGTTGCCATCCTTGCCGCCCGCGCCGGTGCTGCGGAATTGATGAGTCGCCGCGACAAGTTTGTGGTCAGCGAAAAGGCCCCCAAAGATCTGGTCACTGACGCGGATCTGGCATCCCAGAAAGCTGTCCGCGAATTACTGGAAAACAACTTTCCTTCGTATGCGTTTGTTGGCGAAGAAGAAGGCGAGAACGATCCTCCGTCGTCGGTGCGATGCGGCGACGATGACGCGCCGCCTTGCTGGGTCGTCGATCCGCTCGACGGAACCATCAACTACGTTCATCGCTTGCAATCCTTTGCCGTTTCCATTGGTTTGTATGCGGGTGGAAAAATGCGATTAGGCGTCATTCTGGATCCCACGACTGATGAACTTTTTACGGCAATCGATGGGGGCGGTGCTTTCTGCAATGGTTTAGCGATTTCTGCCAGTGGTCAGAATGAGATTTCAGACAGTTTGATCGCTTGCAGCTTTCCAGCGGGGATCAAGGCCGATCACCCTGAAGTTGCACGTTTTGTGACGGTACTGGAACAATGCCGGTCGCTGCGACGGCTTGGATCATGCGCCTTAAACATGTGCTACGTCGCCTCTGGACGGCTTGATGGATACTGGGCAACGTCGGTTTCTTCCTGGGACTCTGCCGCGGGAATCGTGATCGCCCGCGAAGCTCAGGCAACGATTACGTCGCACGACGGAAAGCCCCTGGACGACTGGAATCCAAAATTTCTGGTCGCGGGCTCGGCGACACTTCACCAAACCATGATAGATCTGCTTGCGGTCTGATTGTCGCGTCGTTGATACGCCGCTAAACTTTCCCATAGAACGTTCTTGACGACAATCGACCACGTGGATCTCGGATGAACACCAAAGCAAAGTTGGAAGTGGAGCAAAAAGGCACGATCAAAGTAAAGATCGGCGAAAAAGAAGTGGACTTGCCGTTGTTGCAGGGATCCGAGGGCGAACAGGCGATTGACATCGGGTCGCTACGCGGGCAAACCGGCGTCATCACGCTTGACGAGGGATTCGTCAACACGGGCAGCACCCGCAGTTCGATTACGTTCTTGAACGGCGAAGAAGGCGTTCTTCGATATCGCGGATACCCGATCGAAGAACTTGCCGCCAAAAGCGACTTTGTCGAAATCGCCTACTTGTTGATCTTTGGCGAGCTACCAAACGCCGCCCAAGCCGACGAATTCCGAAGCGGCATTCGTCAACATACGATGCTGCACGAAGACATGCGGTCGTTCTACAACGGTTTCCCACGCGACGCTCACCCGATGGCAATCCTGTCCAGCGTTGTCGGTGCTCTTTCCACGTTCTATCAAGACTCGATGGATTTGAACGATGAAAAGCAGGTCGAAATTTCCATGTACCGCTTGCTGGCAAAACTGCCAACGATTGCAGCGTACAGTTACAAGAAATCGATGGGCCAACCGTTCATCTATCCAAACAATGAACTGAACTACTGCGAAAATTTCCTGCACATGATGTTTGCGACGCCTGCTCGCGATTACATGGTGGATCCGGATTTTGCAGAAGCGTTGAATCTGTTGTTCATCGTCCACGCCGATCACGAACAAAACTGCAGTACATCGACGGTACGGATGGTCGGCAGCAGTAACGCTAATTTGTTTGCGTCGATCTCTGCCGGAATCGGTGCATTGTGGGGCCCGCTGCACGGCGGTGCAAACGAAGCCTGCGTCAACATGCTTGAAACGATCGCAGCCGACGGCGGCAACGTGAAGAAGTACGTCGAAATGGCCAAGGACAAGGAAAACGGTTTCCGATTGATGGGCTTTGGTCACCGGGTCTACAAGAACTTTGATCCTCGCGCCACCATCATCAAGTCAACCTGCGAAAAACTGTTGGCTAAAATGCAGCTTGACGATCCTTTGTTCCATGTTGCGCAGGAATTGCAGGACGTAGCGTTGAAAGATGAATACTTCATCGAACGCAAACTGTATCCCAACGTCGACTTTTATTCCGGCGTGATTTATCGTGCTTTGGGTATCCCAGTGGATATGTTCACAGTGCTCTTTGCGATCGGCCGCTTGCCTGGTTGGTTGGCTCACTGGAAAGAAATGCACGAAACACCGGGCAAACGCATCAATCGTCCGCGTCAGGTTTACACCGGTTCGACCGCTCGAGACTTTGTGCCGATCAACGAACGATGAAACTGATCGACTCGTTCGGTCGTGTTCACACCAGCGTCCGCGTTAGCGTCACGGATCGCTGCAACATTCGTTGCTTTTATTGCATGCCTGAGTTTGGCGCAGACTTCTCGCCACGCGAATCATTGTTGTCGTTCGAGGAGATCGCACGCCTCACCTCTTTACTTGTTGAGCGTCTTGGCATTCGCGACGTCAGAATCACTGGCGGTGAACCGTTGGTGCGACGTGATTTGCCAAGTTTGATTCAGCAGATCGCCGCCATCGACGGATTGGAGGATCTGTCGCTGACGACCAACGGAATCCTGTTGGCAGAGCAAGCACAGTTGCTGCGAAATGCCGGATTAAAGCGATTGAACATTAGTCTGGATACTTTGGACGCGGATGTCTTCAAGAAGATCGCACGGCGAGATGGCTTGGAACAAACGATCCAGGGGATTGATGCGGCGATCGATGCGGGTTTCGAGTCGATCAAGCTGAATGCGCTTGCGATTGCCGGAGTGACTGAGAACGAAATCGTCAGGTTGGTTCGCTTTGCAATGAAGCGATCGATCACCATTCGTTTCATCGAATTTATGCCGTTGGACGCCGACCGAGATTGGACACGTGGCAACGTTCTTTCGGGCGACCAAATTTTGGAAATTTTGAAGACGGAGTTTAGTGACGTAGTGTCAATCAATCGCCGCGATCCATCCGCACCAGCCGAAGATTTTTCAGTGGGTAGCGGAACCGTCGGCATCATTCGCTCGGTGACGAAGCCATTTTGCGATGCATGCAACCGAATTCGTGTCACCGCTGACGGATCGATTCGAAATTGTTTGTTCGCGACCGAGGAAACCCCGCTACGTGATCTGATGCGAAGCGGCGCTGGTGACGATCAACTGATTCGCCAGATCCAGTCTTCGGTGATGAACAAGAAAGCCTCACACGCGATGGACAGTGAAACCTTTAATCCGCCGGAACGACCGATGTATTCGATCGGCGGTTAAGACAGCGTGAAGCCGGCGTCTAATTTTGCGATTGCCGAGGCCGTTAACACGCGTGATAACCCAATGCCACCTTGCTTCAGAAAAGTAGGCCGAATGGAGCCGAAGCGACATCCGGCAATACCAACGGATCAACATACCGGTTGTCCCTTCGGCCCCATTGGCCGACCAGGGCAAATCAGTTTTTCAAGCTGGGCAATGTCGCTCGGCTCTCCGAGGTTGTGAATTTTTAGAAAGCTCAACATGGGACCGAAATAAATGATCGCCAAAACTCCCCCTCTTCAAATTGCTTTCGATCGAGATGAGAGGCAACAAAACAACAATCTCAGACATCCGTTTTCGCCCTGCTTTGTATTTATTCACAACTTCTCAGTGGCTTGATGTGGAATCCAGGATGACTCACCCGCCATCGCCACCTGGGCTTCCTATTCTTCCAGGTCCAGGCGATTGGGAGACTGACTCGATCTTTTGCGGTTCACTCATGAGCCGACGGACATTCTATCGCCAATCCTCGACTTGTTTCGGCGTCAACCTCTGCACCTGCAGCATCACGTCAATCGGCGAAACAAACTCCTGCCGCTCAAGCACCGCTGCCATCGCCCGGACAACCTTCTCGTAGAACTTATCTTGTTTGTAATTCGCAATGGTTATCTTCTTCATACAACTCATATTCGCAGCAGTGTTGGCTCGAAGTGCATTTCACTGCCTATTAGCGGCGAATGACAGGCGAACCCTGGACTGTCATTTGTCGATTCCTCCGACAATCTTCCTCAATTCTATGTTGCAACTTCTTCCCACCCCATCGCCGAAGCTGCTCGCCTGATGGCGGATAGTTGCGTCTGCGTCGTGCCATGGAACTTCGTCTGCATCTCGAAATTGTTCGTTGTAATACAGATAAAGAGTAGGGATTTGCCAACATACTGACGACCCGGTCAGTGAAGAAGCGTTCTGAGTAAACGGCCTGCACAATCGTAGTGGCTAGTGTAAAACAAGACAAAAATTTCGGTGTGTTCAATCAGCAGAATGTTATCGGTTCGATAGAACGCATAGGACTGATTGAACGGGGGCGTAGTCCGCGCCCGAAACCGCGAACCGGTACGAAAGGAGCGAAGAGTGCAGTTCATCAATCGGCGCGGCGAGGTTTACTTTGCCTATCAGGGAACGACGAAAACGGGAAAGCCGAAGTATTTTGCGCCCAAGAAGCAAACAAGCCCCAACGCCACTCGGGTTGCTGAACTACCCAGTGACTTCGAGTTCTTCGAGAATCCAGTCAATGCGACTGTGGTGGTCCGCCGTCGTAAGGAATCGGAGCTAACGGTGGCAGAACGCAATCAACTCTCGCGTCTGGCTCTGGAGCTTTGCGATGTCGACTGCGAGGTTGTCATCGACGGCAACTCGTTGGTCGTCTACGCTTGTCCGGCGATCGAGATCAACACCTCAATGGAAGAGATGATGCCGAGGATTGGCAAGTCGCTCCAGCGATGTGCCAAGCTCGAACCCGGATTCAAATTCACGTTAACTAGCCTCGAAGACCGTACGTTTTCCACGGAGCGGTACTGCTATCGAGGCTCGGTCGACGACTGGTGGCAACTTCACAGCCTGCCTGACACCTTGGCTTCAGCTGCGGCCAAGTATCTTCCGCACCTGGGGAGAGAGTCCTTCTTTGAACTCTGTTGATTGTAAGCGAAGGCTACGCCGACGACCTAGAATTTCTCATGATCATCATCCACGGCTTGATGGAGAAATTATCAAACGAATGTCGCCGCATGCTTCGCGTGCGGGTTTTCGAGCAGATTTGGCACGAACTCGCGTCCGCTCCCGGTACCCTAACCGATGTACCC
>CAYVAN010000094.1:1368-17535 GCA_964449225.1 uncultured Rhodopirellula sp. | reverse complement strand
AAAAGGCATTCAGCGTTTCACAACTTCAGCAGGACTTGTGGGTAAAGACAAGGTCGCGGAGGCTCGGCGACGCCGCCCCACCTTCGGTTTTGTTTGCAGATCTTGTTGGCGGTCAGGCGTATTGGTGGGTCTGCGCCGAAGCGGCTTGACCCACCCTGCCTATACCGAGCTTCATCACATGAATCCTTACTTGATTTGCTCGCGATCTGCTGATTGCGACGCTCTTTAGCCCTTGCGGTTCGGCATAGCTGTTCTAAACTTGAATAGCCTGTCCATAGCGCCCATATTTGAAGGAGTTTGATTTGCTTACCGAGTCCACTGTTGAAACGATGTTCCGTGAATTAATGAACACGTCCGAACGCACGGAAGAAGTCTTTGAGAAAGCGGAAGAGTTGCTTGAAGTAGAACTCCGTCCAGAAAGCCCACTTCGCCATCGCTTGAACGTCGAATTGGAAGAACTCCGTTCGCTCGCGACAAAAAGCTAAGTAACGTAAGTTTACCTATAAACAAAAAAACGCATGGTTGGACCTTTGTCCTACCATGCGTTTTTTTTGTGACCAACTGACCTGCGAAAAAATCAGTTAAGCTCGGTTGTGGTTGCAAATACGCTTAGTGATTCAGCGAGATACCAAAGGTTCCGCCAACCATAAACAGGTCTTGATCCCGGTCACCGGCCGACAAGTTTCCGGCATTTGAGCTACCGCCACGCCACAGTCCGGTTCCAATATCGATGACTTGAAACCCAGCACGAAGCGAGACCATCTTCGTTAACTGGTAACCCAATTCGCCGCGGATGTCGAATCCGACAAAGATCTCGTCATTGCGATCATGAACGTTCGCTGTCTTGTCAAGCTGAATGTCCGTAGTTGAATCGCCTTCGCCGATCGGTGGAACTCCGTAAAGTACACGAAGAGTCTCTAAGCTGGTTATCGAGTTCTGCCAGCTTCCGCCGGAAAAGACACGGAAGTCTGCTGAGTAGGTGAACCGATCGCGATACTTGAGATAACGAAAGCCGATTTGTCCGCCGAACATTTCGTTTTCGGTAAAGGATTGCTCAGTAGTGAATTGGTCGCCCGCGAAATCCGCAGGTACAAAATCACCGCCACCAGCGATGTCGCCGTCAGTATTCAAGCGTGTCACTCGGTTCGTATCGTCCACACGCATCCAACGAATCCCAATCAGTGGTTCCAGGATACCGCCGTAGTGATAGGGTTCCAGTCGCCAAGTTCGGTTCAGTTCGTAGCTGTCGTAGCGGAAAATGTTTTCGCTATTTCCGACATCGAAAAATCGATAGTTCGTACCGGGAACGTTTGTCTCAAACGGAAAGGAATCAAATCCTAAGTTAGCAACGACGGCATCGTTGTTTACGCGGTTGGCTGCTTCGTGGCGAATGAAGTCGCCTTCGGCTACGCTCATTTCGGTCCACGTGAATGCCCATCCGCTTCTTTCGGGCGTCATAAAGCCGACCTCGTAGCGGTGTCCCCATCCATTGTCTAATAACGTTTCCGAAGCCTGCTGGTTGTCTGTTTCGGGACGCGATGCATACATCGTAAGCCGGTCGTAGGTACCAAACCAACCGGTTGGTGCCCTGTGTTTTGCCTTCAGGTCCGCCAAGTCCATACTGGATACCGGTTCGAACCAACGAAAGTCGGGGTCGAATGCGAAGGGATCTGCTGGGGGCAGATTATTAAAACGCTCCTGTGCATTCACACCGGCGATCGATCCCAGCATTGCTAGGGTTGTGAGCACACTTGCCGTCAGCTTCCGTACCGACATCGCTTGTTCCACCGTCTTGCAGTTGATGATTCATCCGAGCGAACGATGCTCAGAGACCTGTTGTTGGCCTTGCAGCCCTACCGTGACCGGAATGGGCGCACGCCAATTCATCAGCGTTGCGGGAAAGTCCGAGTCCGGTTGTGTTGATAGTATCGGCTAGGCCTAGCCAGAAGGCTTAGCTTCTTTACCGAAAGAAACCTCAAAAAACGGAGAAGCCGCACGAAGGTTAGCCTTTTGCCAATCCGCATTGTTTCTCAAGCGGATACTCGCATCGGCTTTCTCGTTCCCTATTTCTTTCCCAGTCGGCGGCGTTCGGCGAAAAATCGCGTCAGGATCTGACCACATGCGTCGCTCATAACGCCGGATGAGACATCACAACGATGATTCAGGCGTGAATCCTCCAAAACCTGATACAAGCTGCTCACCGCACCGCCCTTTGGATCGTGGGCACCAAAAACAACGCGAGGAATACGCGACTGCAAAATTGCACCCGCACACATAATGCAAGGTTCCAAGGTGACGTAGAGCGTGCATTGTTCCAGCCGCCAATCCTCCATCGCCGCTGCGGCTTGAGTGATCGCGATCATTTCGGCGTGTGCGGTGGGGTCTTTCAGGGCCTCGCGTTCATTCCGAGCAGCAGCGATCGCCATTCCATCGCGGACGATGATTGCTCCCACGGGAACTTCCTCCGCCGATTCAGCCTGCATCGCCATTTCCAATGCTCTTTGCATCCAATGTTGATCAAAATCCAGTGCAAATGGTTGCTGGCTATCTAAATCGCTCAACGGTCGGCCTTTTCCTTGGAAGTAGTTATCTGCTCTGCTTTGAAGAGTCGTCGAACCAGGATGTCTTTAACCACTGCGTAAGATTCCTAAACGGCGATCCCAATCGGTTCGCAAAGATCTCGTTCAAGCCGTCGTCGAATCAACAAGTCGCCCAGTTCCTGTCTAGGTTCCAGCCAGACTTGCTCGAAACCAGGCTCGGTTGGTGGCCTGGTTGTCGCGGCGAGTAACGGCCCCCCGTGTGGGCGTCAACGCAGCAAAAAATGCAAAACCAGCGGCAATTTGGCAAAACCATTCACGCTGGGATCCCCTTCAATTCGATTTCAATCTAGGTAAGTTACGGCATTACCGGGAAGTATCGCCGCGTCCGAACCCAACTTAAACGCAAGCCTTTTTAAATGCGACCAGTCACGCGATTCAATGTCTTCGGGATTCGTTTGGCGATCCTCTGTTTGGCTCTTTATTGGATTGCCATCTTTACGGGCACGCATTTGCCTAGCGTGATGGATTTTTCACCGAACATCCACGACAAGAGCAAGCATTTTCTTGCCTTTTTTGGATTGGCCATTCTGCTTTGCTATGTAACCAATTCACGAAACTACGTGAAACGATTTGGGGTGATCGCAATGACTTGCTTGATCTACGCCGCAGTCGATGAAATCACCCAAGCTTTCGTTCCGGGTCGCGTCCCGGATTTTCAGGACTTCGTCGCAGATGCCGTTGGCGTGGCTTCAGGCATTGGAACCTACTACAGCCTGAAATGGGTCGGCGAGAATCGAAAAATAGCGATGCTGCCAATCGCAAAGCTCTCTCGTTAGGACGCTCAACCGTTGAAACATCCTTTTGGCGAACCGATTTAGCGGTAGAACGAGCCTGACGTTGCCGGGGTTTCAGAATGATTCCCTGGGTAAGCACTGCTTTTACCGGTGCTGCCAGGCTTGTAGTTGCCTTGCGGACCGGTCGGTGGTCCGCCTGCTGGGCTGGCCGTGATGCTGCCTGAGGAGTCGGCGGTCGAGTAGATCGCTCCGGGGGCGTTGGCCTTTTCAGCACCCCGCATCCCAAACGATGTTGGCGATCCGGTCGTTGTGTTAGGTGTCGTAGCGGGAGGCGTGATCGAAGCAGTTGCGGTCGCGGGAATGCTAGTGGGCAGTGTGAACCCACTGCCAGACTTCTTTCCGCTAGCAATCGAGGTGGAAGCTGATGCCGTTGACGATGCCGCATTGGACGGAGCCGAGTAGTTGCTGCCCGCGACAGGCGTCGTATTCGCCAGAGCTGAATTTCCGACACCTGCGGTGGTTGCTGGCAATCCGAAGCTGGACTTCGCGTAGGCACTTTCGCCATTGCTGCCGTAATTGGAAACCGGACGTGCCGGAGAAGTCTCGGGTGTCGTCTTGGGGGTGAATGTTTTACTGCCAAAGGTGTAGGGCGACGGTTTCTTTGCCCCGTCGGCACTGCCAGAAGGCTTGGTATAGACGCCGTTGGCGTTCGCGGCCGCGTAGTTGGTTGCGGGCGTGGCGTAGCCAGGCGATACATCGATCCCGGCAACTTGAGAGGTTTGAGGCGATCCGTTTGGACTACCGGGTGTTGGTCCACCCACGGTGGCGATATTTCCAGCGGCAGGTGTTTTCGTGCCGCCCGCCACCGATGCGATGGCTTGCGGAGTTGCCGAAGCGCTGGGTGGCGCTGGATAAGTTGCGCTCGGGCCGGTACCAGCCAGGACATCGGCCGAAGGCTCGCTCGAACGCGCGAATCGGTTCAGCCCAGGTACGCTGCGGCATCCCGACCAAAGCATTATCGAAAGCATGACCGCCGCTAAGATGGGCAAGTCTACAGCAATGCGGCTCGCATTCACGATTTTGGTGGATTGATTTTTCGTGTCTTGATTATTGTCGCTTAGCATTTCTGCCTGCCTTCCATTCTGAAAACGAAGTCGCTTCAATCGGACGTTAGAAATTGCCTGGCAGGGGTGTCAAGGTTAGAAAGCACGAATTTCAGTTTGCCTTGCCGCGATGACCAATAACGTGATATTGCAGACGGAGCGCTTATTAATCGCACTCTCTATTTCAGCGTTCTCCCACCGACCTACGCGTCCCATTCTTGTCAGGCTCAACCACAAGCCAGCCGTTCGTATTTGATTCTGCGTCTGATGCCAGCCGCGGACCCGCTGGGCGTTCGTTTGCAGGAAACCAAGCGGGTGACCCGCTGTTGCAACAAACCAAACGCGAAATTGCTCAAATGCTGCGCGAGCTTGCTGCCGCAGCACGAGAAGAAATGTCATCGGCAAAGTTTGTTTCGATTCTTTGTGATCGAACACTGCGAGCGATGTCAGCCGAAGGAATCGTGATTTGGGAATCGTTACCAGAGCAGGCGAATGAATCATCCGGCGACGCGTTTCGTCCGATTGCAAGACTGGGCCGCGTGACGGATCGAGATATTGATTGCGACGAAAATCAACTCGATCCTGCGCCTGTTTCTGCTGCATGGTCAGCCCACCAAACACTGTTGCAAACCATCATTGGTGACGGGGAACCCGCCGTAGTACCCTCGACGCTCAACGTCACCGAACCCGACGTGCCTGCTAATCCAACACCGGTGCCCGCAGCACTGGTTCCCATTGATTCAGGCTTGGGTGATGAGTCATGCAGACGCGTGATCGAAGTCTTCCTGGAACCCGAAGGTGGTATCGCGACGCAACGGGGCTACCTTCGGTTTGTCTGCCAAGTTGCCGATCTAGCGGGCGAGTACTTTCGAGCCGAGCAGCTGCGATCGCTCCTATGGCAACAATCACTCGCCGAAAAGAGTGACCGTCTGATTGCAAAAATTCACGAGCTAGATCGAAGCGATAAAATTGCGGCGTTTGCCGTCGATGAGCTGACCGAGATCTTTCAACTCGATCGTGTCGCAATCAGTCGTGTCGCGGTCAATTCAACCGGTAAGAAGTCAAAGACTAAAGTGGTTGCGGTGAGTCACGTCGAAGCGATCGATCACTATTCGGATTCTGCTGAACAAATCCGGTCAGTGTCCGAAGCCTCGCTCGATACAACCGGGGCGGTGTGGCATTCGACACACGAACAGACAAGCAACGAAAGAAAAACAACAGAATCCAATGTCGACCTCGTTCCCTTGTTCACGGCATCGGGAGTCCATGCTGAATCTCGTCAAATCGATCATGGCTATCGTGTAACCGGTTTTCGTCTAACTGGTAATCGAAGCAGCAATTTGAATGACGGGTTTGAGGACTTTCAAAAGCGAGAACTTCTCCGAACGATTGGGCAGGTGCTGCGATCGATACAGCAGTTCGATCACAGTCGTCAATCACCATTGGTTCGACTCTTTGTTCGCCCGTTAAACAACCGTAACGCAGCGCTGCACACCGCCAAGAAGATTACTTCGTTCGCAATGATCGCAGCCGCAATTGCATTGTTGATGATTGTGCCGGTTCCCAAAACAATCGAAGCAACGGCCACTCTCCGCGCCCAAGACACACAGCGAATTTGTGCGATGGGTGATGCGGTCGTCGAGACGATTCATGTTGAACATGGTCAACACGTCCGGGCTGGTGACGTCTTGATGGTGTTGTCCGATTCGAATTTAGAGCAGCAGATCACGACTCTTGTTGGTCGCCTAGCGGTATTAGCTGAACAGAAGATGCGTCTTACCGAAGACATGGTGGATTCGTCAGCCAGTGATTTTGACAGTTTCGAAAAAATCCAAGGTCAACGAGCCGTCGTTGACGAAGAAATTACATCAGTGAATCAGCAACTCACGCTACTTCGCCAAACCAAAGAATCCTTGACGATCCGCAGCGATCGGGACGGAGTCATTGATTCATGGCAGATAGCCAAACGCTTCAGTGGCCGCCCTGTCAGTCGAGGAGATTCGCTGATGCAAGTGATCTCGCATGATTCAGCCTGGTTGGTCGATGCTGAAGTTTCCCAATCTCGAATTGGCCGAGTCCGTCGGGCTGATCAGACGCAAACGTTGTCCGCACGAGTGACCCTTGATGACGCGCCCAGTGTGCCAAGCCTTGCTAACCACTGGCAGTTTGGACCAACTCGCAAAACCAGCCAAGCAGCAGGCGGAGAAGCTGTCAAAACAGAAGTCACGCTCACACTAGACGAGAACGACGTCGCAAACTGGTCAAATACCGCTTCCTCGCAAACTTCACGCATCGGCGCGCCAGCACGCGTCTATTTTGATTGTGGTTCCGTTCCGTTGGGTGATCTGTTGTTGGGTGACCTCTACCGGGACGTTCGCAACCATCTGGTGCTGCATTGGCGTTTGTCAGACGACCAGTGACGTTCGACATTTTGAAATTCAACACTGCAAAGAAACGTGTACCGATGATGAGATCAGTAATTCAAATCGCCGCAGGGTTAAGTCATTCCTTCAAGTTGTCTTGCTTGCTGGCAAAACAACCCTCCACGCGGCGTATTGGTTTGCAAGCTTTGTTGCTGATCGCGGTCAGTTGTTCGATGGCGGCCGCAGCCGAAAACGAGCTTCGCAGTGAAGCCGATCGCGACACCAATCAATTGAAAACCGCTGGCGATCATGGCGACGAAATCGATGTCGAGGAGTGCGTTGTTCGATTTGGGGCTGAAATCGAAGTTCCGGCGTTAGAAACCGGTCGCATCGCCGACATCGCTGTCCAACGCAATGATCAAGTCACGGCCGGAAATTCCATCGCTAGGTTAGATGATCGAAGTCTGCTGATTCGGCGTCGGGCTGCGGAGCTGCGGGTGGCATCGGCGAAAGAAGAAGCCGAAGATGACGTCGAAATCCGCTACGCCGAAGTTGCCCTGAAAGAGGCAGAGGCAGAATTAGACAACAGCCGATCCATTCAGAACGATGTACGTGGTGCGATTCCATTAACCCAAATGCGTCGGATGAGGCTGGCTGTTCAGCGTGGTGAATTGGAGGTGGCGCAGGCGAAAAAACGTGGCAGCCGCGCCCGGCTGGAATTGCAGTTGCGCCAAGCTGATGTTTCGGTCATCGATGACCAATTGAAAAACCTGCTCGCGCAAAGTCCGATTGACGGCGTCGTTTTGGAACTGAACAAGCAAAAAGGAGAATGGATTGAAAAAGGGGATTCGATTGCCAAAATCGGACAGGTCGACCGGTTGCATCTTCATGCACTTGTTCGCAGTGATCTTGTTTCCCCCCGTCATTGTAAAGGCCTGCCGATTAGCGTTCATTGGGTGGATGATGTTAAGGGAACTCGGCGATCACTCAGCGGCAAGGTGTTGTCAATTGACCCGCAGGCTTTACCCGGTGGTCGTTACCGATTGCATGCTGAAATCAAAAACGAAAAATCAAAGGCATCAGGCGTGGATCGAAAAGAAACGCATGCTTCAAACGGAACTTGGTTGCTTTTTCCAGGAACCAGTGTGCGGATGAAAGTTTACGTTCCCGAAAATTCAATCGCTCGGAAAAGTAACGCCAAGAGATATCGATAATTCTGATGCGAAATGAACAACCATCGTCGTTGAGCGATTTACCGGACGAAAGCGAATCGATCCCTCGATTGCGTGCTGACCTAAGCGGCATCAGCGTCGATCATGGTGACCGTTCCGCAAGAATCGTGATCGATGACATTGGCGGACGATTTTCGCGAATTCCGAGTCATCTTTGGGAGTTGCTCGTTCGCGGGAAAGCCAGTCAGGAGGCGTGGCACCAGGCTGCGGCGGCTGGTTGGATACATCGAAAACGAGATCAAACTGCCGCTCAGCACGCAAGGGTTTCGTCGATACTGGCGATTCGTATTCCTTTGCTCAACATTGATTTTCTTGCACGTCATTTGTCATTAGGTTCCGATTGGGTCTTTGCCGCCTCGGCGGTCAAGTTCTGGGTCACCATGATGGTGACAGCCGCGTTGTTTGCCTTGTCACAGTACCGTGAAGTGCTGGTCACTTTTAGAGAAATGCCAAGTTTTTTTTCATCGTCGGGTGCTTGGTTAACCGGGGCCATTTTTATTGGCACAAAGTTGATACACGAACTTGGTCATGCAATCGCTTGCCGCCGATCGGGCGTCCGTTGCGGCAATCTTGGGCTGATCTTTTTTTGCGGCGTCCCCTGTCCGTATTGCGACGTCACTCAGCTCTGGCGTCATCCAAGTTCTCGAAACCGTGCGGCAGTCATGTTGGCCGGAATGTACGTCGAAGGAATCCTGGCAACGTTGGCAACATTGGTTTGGGCATTGGCCGACGATGGTCCAGTTCGTCTTCATGCGATGAATGTGATGATCGTTTGCAGTATCAGCACACTTTTGTTCAATGCAAATCCTTTGATGCGTTACGACGGGTATTATGTCTTGTCGGACTGGATGGGCAGTGTCAATCTTCGATCGGAATCGCGTCGTGCGTTTACGAGTACGATATCGAAAATTAGCAGACGAAGACGTGGCACCGTTTCCTCGATGCGAAATCGCCGCACCGTTGGAATGGTGACTTATTACTTAGCGTCATCGGTGTACCGTTATTTTGTCTTGCTTGCGATTGCCGCGGCAGTTTTTGTTTTTGCCGATACGGTGGGGCTAAAGCTGGTTGCTGCGATTGGAATTTTGCTGTTGATCATTGCCATGACTGTCAAAGCGGTCAAGCGATCGGCAGGCAAAGGGCAGCGATCGTTGCTTGGGAAGCTGTTCACCGTTGGGATCTGGGTCACGCTGGTTGGAATCGGTCTATTTGTTCCGCTTCCACGTCGCACAACCGCCGATGGCTACGTTGATGCAGCCAATGCCACCGGAGTTTTCTTACGTGCAAACGGCATTATTGAATCGGTTCACTTTGACATTGGGCAAACCGTTATTGCTGGTCAGGAATTGGCTCGCATTCGCGACGACCAGCTTGCCGTTCAGTCTTTAGCGATCTCAGGACAGTTGAAGGTCGCGGCCTACCGAACTCAAACGGCCAAACGGCAAGCCTTGGACGATTCTCACTCATCCAAACAGCTTGAATCTCTCGAAGCAGTCCAAACAGCATTGCAAGCCAATTTGGTCTCGTTGAATCGGCATCGATCAAATCTATCGACATTGGCACCCGTTTCAGGGATCGTTTTGCCCAGGCAGGCAAACGAATCTTTGGCAGTCGATTCTTCCCAGGATGCTGGACCCAGTCTGTTAGGTCGTGTCGGGATGAGAAGTGAAAAAGGTGCCCCCTGGTGTCGGATCGCGGCGGACCAACGTGTCAGCGTTGTCTTAAGAGTTGACGCAATGCACCGAGAGAGTGTTTTCGATGGAAAAATTCTTCGCGGATATGAACTACAATCCCCGACCAAAATTCGCCGCTACCGCGTGGTGTCGATTTCACCTGCTTCGACCGACTATGCGGAGTCACCAACGATCGATCAAGCCGCAAGGTTTGAAGTTTTGTGTGAACCGATGAGCGATGATTCCGAAGGCGTGGGCTTTCTTTCTAGAATCGGTGGGCCGTGCAAAGCGGTCATCGAATTGCCAGCTCGCTCGATTGGTGCCGACATGATTGCCTTTTTAGGCGAGCTGTTCACTTGACCGAATCTGAAAACAGCTCTCGAGCGATCATGCCAGATGTCGATGCGCTAATGCCGGTTGTCTTGATTGCCGCACCGCACCCAGCGACCCAATCAGTTGACGTCATCTTAAGTCAGACGCAAAACCGTTTTCAGCGGCGTAGCGGTCCTGGTGGACAACATCGCAATAAAACTAGCAGCGGTGTTTTTTTGCTGCATGAACCCACTGGCGTTTCGGTGGAGGCGACCGAGCGTCGCAGTCAGGCCGACAATCGTGTCGTTGCAGCGACAAGACTTCGTTACCGTCTTGCCATTGAAGTGCGTTCTCCATCGTCAATGATTCCAGTCGGAACGCAAGCCGATCTCATCGAGCATCGATTTCGGGACTCTTATCGTGGCACAAACTTAAAGTTGAACGACACCAACGCTGACAAACCGGCGGTGCTGGCTTTGCTGTTAAACGATTTGCATGTCACCGGTGGGCAACCAAGCTTGGTTGCACGACACTGGTCGGTTTCAACGTCCTCGATTTTGCAATTGGTCAAGAGTCAGCAAAGTGCATTCGGCTGGGTTAACGCCGTTCGACTGCATCACGGGCGCAAGCTGCTGAAGTGAACCAGTGTAGCCATATGCAAACTTCCGACTTAGCTGCGGACGAAAAGTGATTCACACCATTCGGGAGAAAAAGTTGACCTGTCACTAACGTTCCCAAGGACAGGGAGGGTAAAAATCACCTTCCACCGTTTCTGCTTGCAGTGCTTTGATTAAGACAGTTGTAGGTCGGAAGTTGAACATGAAATGGGTTTAGAGAACCAAATGGATACCGAACAGCTAATCTTACAACTACATAGCCGTGCAGGAACTCATCCAGAGGAATCCGTTGACGCTGATTCTTTGATTGGTTTTTTTCAGTCTTTCCGTCCCGATGGAATTTCTGAACGTCGCTTGTTTGCTGGGTTGGAACTTTTTGCTTCGTCCGACTCAGATGACACGATTGGCGAATCACTCGACCACCGTTTGACTCAGCTCTTTGAAGCGGCGGGAGACCATCGCCGCCCAGGCGGCGGGAAAGATGCCTATTTCGTTGTTCGCAATCCGGATCCGATCGATGATCAGCTTGTTGAGAAGCTTGCAATTCAACTGCTGGGAAACTTGGCCGAACTTGCGATTTCAGTGGGTGACGCAGAGACGGCAATGACACTGCAAGCAAGTCCACGTGTGCGGGTTCTTGAAGGCTTGCCACCAAAACACCCTCGTCTGGATCATGAGAAAACTTCGTTGTTGCGGATGATGCAGGAAGAGGTGCCTTCGTTGGTTACGCGTTTGGACGTTAGTTCGATCGCCAAGGTTCTTCGACCAGCTTACTACTTTATTGCCTGCGATCCGTTGCTTCGGGATTATCTTATGTGGCCGATGTACAATGCAGTTTCCGGTTTGGTTGATCCATTTGAACCCTACTTTCAGCTTTGGAAACACGGCGTAAAGTATCGAATCTTCCAAGAAGACCAAATTGATTTCTACCTTCCTCGCGTGCGTTAGTCAGTGGTGCGATCATGGTGGATCATTCGAAGCAATTCATTCAGCATTAGAGAACCGCCGCCTTGTCAATTCAGCCCTTTGATTTTCAATCGCGGACACGATTCGTTTTTGGTGGCGGCAGCATCAACCGACTTGGCGAACTGGCGGCCGAGTTCCGACCCGCATGCGTCTTGGTCGTCAGCGATCGGGGAATTGTCGATGCCGGTCACGACGCTGTGGCCAAAGAGTCACTCCGGGACGCTGGTTTACGTGTTGAGTCTTTTCATGACTTTGCCGAGAACCCGACTTCGTCGATGGTCGATGCCGGTGTTCGAAAAGCAGCCGAAGTGAAACCGGACTTGTTGGTAGGTCTTGGCGGCGGAAGCAGCATGGATTGCTGCAAAGGAATCAACTTTGTTTATTCCTGCGGCGGAAGCATTCATGATTACCATGGCGTCGGCAAAGCGACCTGCGATCTGTTGCCGATGATCGCAATTCCGACGACTTCGGGAACCGGTAGTGAATCACAATCGTTTGCGTTGATCAGCGATGCACAAACGCACGTAAAGATGCCCTGCGGTGACCCGCGTGCAGCTTGCCGAATTGCAATTTTGGATCCACAGCTCACGCTCACTCAGCCTCAACAAGTAACGGCGTTGACCGGTATCGACGCGCTGTCGCATGCAATTGAGACTCACGTCACGCTTCGCCGAAACGCGATGTCGACCATCTACAGCCGCCGCGCATTTGGGCTATTGGCCAATAGTTTTTCACGGGTGCTTTCTACTCCAGATGATTTTAATGCACGAAGCGAAATGCAGCTCGGAGCCTGCTTGGCGGGGATGGCCATCGAAAACTCGATGCTTGGTGCCGCTCACGCAACCGCCAATCCACTGACCGCTCGTTACAACATCACGCACGGACAGGCCGTCGGGTTGATGCTTCCTGCGGTTGTAAGAATGAACGGAAAAATTTTGGCCGAACAAGGTAACGGTCAATGGTACAGCGATCTGGTCAACGAATTGGACCAGAACTCTACTCAATCTCGAATTCATTCATCCGAAGCGTTTGAACATCTGGCCGCTATGATTGAAACTTGGCTTGGTCAGGCCGATTTGGCGACATCCTTGGACCAGCTGCACGTTCCTGACTCTGCCATCGAATCGCTTGCCCAAGAAGCAATGACGCAGTGGACGGGAACGTTCAATCCAGTACCGCTGAACGTTGATCGATGCCGCTGGCTTTATCAGACCGTAGCAAAGGACTGATTGCGGCTGATCTGGTGTGTGGCGATATGGGAAATGATTTCACGAGTTTCTCAATGTGAAAGTGTCTGTTCGCCGCGGTACCCGACGAGCCAGGGAGGGGATCCGCTGCGTTCTTCTTCGTAAGACCCTGGTCCATGGGCAGGTTCGCCATTTATCCCTCAATTTGTTTGCGAGCGAGGTTTGGATAGTACACAATGGGGAAAGTCGACCCAGCAAAACGTGGAGACAAGCCAATCACTTGGCTAATGCAAAATGACACGTTCAATCTCATCGAAATCGAAGCAGGAAAGAATCCTTTCTAAACCAGGGCAATGGCGGATCGTTCATGCAGGTGACTTAACGCACAAGTACTTTGAACCCGATCCGCATATAACCAACGACATTGCCCCATCAAACGGTAATGCCGCACTTTCTGGATTGCATGCACTTAGCGCGGACGCGATCAATGAGCAGCAAAATGAAGCTTGTCTCGATAGCGTGCAACAGGCAGAAAGCAAGCCCGAAAGTGAACGGGGTAGCCTGCAGCGACGACAACACCTTGAACAACACATTAGGTCGAATCCGACGGATGCAAATTCGTTTATGGAACTCGCTCAGATCTACCGGTTGGAACAAAAGCCGATTGAGGCGAAACGGGTTCTCGAGCAGGCGACGGAGTTGTTCCCAGACAATGAAGATCTTCGATGGGAATACGAAGAGGCAACGTTAGCGAGGTCGTTGCAGCAGTTACGAGAAGTCGCGGAACTAGCCAATCGCTTGGAAACCGCTGAAGCCGATCGAGAACTGGATCGCTGCCAACACGATTGGGCATGCCGTCGGATCGAAATCTGCCAAGCAAGATTGCAGCGTGATCCTTCCAAGGTTCACCTTCGAGTTGCGTTGGGGGAAGCGATGCTTGACGCGGGGATGTTTGAAGGTGCCATTGAGGAGTTGGAACCGCTGTTGGAAATTGACCAGTTTTCGCCGTCCGCCTATTTGTTGCGTGGCAAATGTTTATTGGGATTGAATAAAGATCTCGATGCAATGGTGGAACTACGCGCCTGTGCACTGCGGCGAAGCGTACCAGCACCGCTTCGGCTTCGCACTTTGGCCTTGCGTCTTCTTTGCGAAACAGCGGAACGACTCAGTATCCAGTTGACGTTGACCCGTTATCGGGAACTGCTCCGTCAGGCGGAAACCGAGTTCGCGAAACAAATTGCTTCTTCCAACGCTTCCTAAATTGATAGAAAAAAATATGAGTCAGGCCGTTGTCGATCCGGAGAACCTTCGTCAATTTGCTGTTCATCTGAAACGTTTCTCAGAAGATCTAAAGCAGCAATCAATGGTCTTGGCTTCTCAGATGAATCAGCTGGAACAAACTTGGCGTGACGAACAGCAGCGGAATTTTGAAAAAGAGTTCAGCGAACAAATGAGGCAGATGGCTAAGTTGATTCAATCGACCGAGCAGCATGTGCCGTACCTGCTTCGAAAAGCAGATCAAATCGACGCGTACTTGGGACGATAACCTTGTCGGCCAGCAACGTTCGCAGCATCGAATCGCTCGAATCATTTCATGCTGGAATGATGCGTTTGTCATCAGAATGGCAGAAAACCGTTGAAGAGATTCGCATGCTGGTGCAACGAGCCGAAGATCATTTCACCAATGCTCGTCCGTCGTATTGGCGAGAACAAGAACGAATTGCGGACCGCGAATTGGCCGAGGCAAAGAACAGCCTATCCATCAAACGAGCCTCGGTTCGGCCCCAGGACAGACCCGCCGCCAGCGAAGCAACCAAACGTGTCCGAGTGGCAGAGGCGCGGAAACGGTTTTGTGAAGATAAGAAACGCGAGGCCAAAAAATACTCACTCGAAATCAGCAGGCAATGCGACAACCTGCTTGGCCCGTTAGCGGACTTAGCCCAGCACTGCGATGTCGCACTGCCAGTGGCAGCAAAAGAATTACGAGGATTGATCGCGCAGCTCAAGCTCTACGCCGATGAAAACTGACGTAGGCCGGAACTGCGCTACGCTGACTCCCGGCTATATTGAAGCTGGAAATGCCGTAGGATGCCCGTCGGCGATTATCTATCAGTATCACAAATCCTGTTTCTCCATGACCTTTACTCCAGCAGACATTTTTCAGCAGCTTCAAGATGATTCGGCTTCTGGTGTCGAACAGATGCTTGAGCGGACGATTGAGCACTTTCGGGATTCGCGGAATGCTGCCGAGATGTTTGAAGCGATGAAGATGCGGGTTCGTCATGGCGTTTCGCTTTCGCTCGTTGCCGGGGATGACGACGCCCCTTTGGCAACCGAATTGGAGCATCGGTTTGAAGCTGGTCTGCTGGATGCTTGCCGAGATGCGGGCATGATGCTGATCCAGGATGGCAAGCTTGGTGAAGGCTGGATGTATCTGCGTCCGCTTGCGGACAATCGATTCGCGAATCAACTTCTGTCCGAGGTGGAGATCAACGACGAGAATTATGACGAAATGGTTCATATCTTATTGCACGAAGGCGTAGACGTGCGGCGGGGATACCGTGCTGTTCTGAAGCATCAAGGAACTTGCAATGGCATCACATTGTTTGATCAGTCCATCGCAGGTCGCGGTAAACGAGATCGTCAAGCCGCTGCGGGCGAACTGTTGGATCATTTTTATCACGAACTAACAACGATGGTTCGTGATGATGTCGCGCAGCGTGACAAAGATCACCCTGAATTGCAGGATGCTAGCGGACGGTGGCCAACGCTCGAAAATCTAACACTGGGCGAAATGGTGACGCAGCGCAAATGGCTACTAAAAGACGGTGTCTATCATCTCGACACGACACACCTATCGGCCGTCGTTCGTCATGCAGCTGTATTGGATAACGAACAAGCTTGGTTAAAAGCTAGGGAATTGGTTGAATACGGGCGACGGTTGCATCACGAGTTCCAGTATCCAGGTGACGAACCTTTTGTCGATTTTTATCCCGCCTACGCTGCTTACTACGACGTGCTTTTGGGGGCTCACGTGGACGCCGGGTTGAAACAATTCAAACGCAAGGCGGAAACGGTAGACTCCGATCAGCACGCCACTTTGGCGGTTGAGACCTACGTCGATTTACTTCACCGCATCGGACGCCACCACCAGGCTATCAACGAGGCGATAAGGCTGGCTCCCGATGACGTGCCTTCGCAGCGCATTGTGCCGCTGTTGCTAGAAATTGCGAAGCATTGCCAAGACAGCAACGCTTATCAGCCGATCGCAGACTTTTGCAGAAAGCAAAATGACGTCCTGGGGTTCACGGCGGCGATCCACGCGATGAACACGCGATGAAATCGCACGGCCAACTGAAACGGGGTGCTCTATTTAAATT
>CAYVAN010000094.1:0-1358 GCA_964449225.1 uncultured Rhodopirellula sp. | reverse complement strand
AAATTGATGCAGGTCGTTACAGAGAACTTCGCTGCGACCTAGCGACGTCGTTTAACTTTGCGATTCATCGGATTCAATACAGTGGGCGTTTGCTTGGCTTCGACTTTGGCGACTTCCACCTTACGCGGCACTGCTTCAAATTCCTTGAACTCGTCGCGTCCGAGTTCTTTGTTGATCCGTCGCTCGATGCTGGTCAGGAATTCGCCTTCACCGGGCACAATGAATGTAAACGCGATGCCGTCGCGGCCCATTCGACCCGTCCTTCCGACGCGGTGAACGTAGTCGTCGCAGTCTTGTGGAATGTCGTAGTTGATGATGTGCGAGATCGTGCTGATATCGATTCCACGTCCGACGACATCGGTGGCAACCAAGATTTTTAGTTTGCCATCACGCAGCGCTTGTAAAACGCGATCACGTTCGCGTTGTTGCATATCACCGTGCATGCAACCGCATCCGTCGAATTGATGGCTTAATTGTCGATGAAGTCGATCGACGCCACGCTTGGTTCGGCAAAACACGATGGCCTGTTCAGGTGTTTCGCGTTTAAGTAACAAATCGAGCAGATCTGATTTTCGGTTGTGCGCGACAGTAAAATAACGCTGTTCGATTGTTTCAACCGCCATTTCATCCTTACAACAATCGATCACTTCGGGATGATACATGTAGGACTCGGCAAGTCGTCTAACGGTTGGCGGCAAGGTCGCGGATAAGAGCAGCGTTTGTCGTTCACGCGGGCACTTTCGCAGAATGCGTTCAATCTGAGGACGAAACCCGATGTCTAGCATTCGGTCGGCTTCATCCAAAACGACGCACCAGACTTTTCCAGTTCTCAGCGAACCGCGTTGGAGATGGTCGTGCAAGCGACCGGGAGTTCCGACCACAATTTGCACACCATTTTCCAACTGCCGCAATTGACGATTGATGTTTTTTCCACCAGCCAGGACTGCGATCTCGGTTTCGACGCCAACGGCTAGACGCTGTGCCTCGCGTCCGACTTGGTCCGCCAATTCGCGAGTCGGAACAACCACAATCGCCTGGGGGTCGCGGCAATCGTCCAATGAGTCGAGCTGTTCGAGAATTGGGATCGAGAACGCTGCTGTTTTACCTGTTCCGGTGCGTGCTTGACCAATCACATCGGCTCCGTCAAGTGCCAGCGGAATCAAGGCATGTTGGATCGGTGACGGCTTGGTAAATCCAGCTTTGGCGAGTGCTCGCCGCATGACAGGCGACAAATCCAGATCATCAAACGAAATTTCTGGTGCCGCTTCGTCGTCAATTTTTGTTTTTTCTTGTGTGCTCATTCGCAAAGTCTACCCTGATCGAGCCTTGGGGGTAAGCTCGACCTGATAATCGTTATC
>CAYVAN010000093.1:14747-17722 GCA_964449225.1 uncultured Rhodopirellula sp. | reverse complement strand
TCAATCCTTGACGCCGAGCGCATCATCAGTCGAAATCATGCTTCGACTTGTGGGTCAAGGAGCCTTTGCGACGCAGACCCACCAACAGAAATCAACTTGCCGAACTATGTTTACTTGCCGAACTATGTTTGCGGCTGCTGTTGATTCCGTGCTTACGCATCTTGCTGTAAAGGGTCGTTGGCTTCACCTTCAAAGAAGCAGCCGCACCTTCGGGGCCGTAAACCTTGCCACCCGATTTTGACAAGGCGTTCAGGATGACCTGACATTCGACTTCGGCCAGCGAAGCCTCACCCAGCGACGCCTCACCGGGCAAAGCCTTGCCAATCGACGGTGGCTTACTGGCGACTTGCGAATCGCCTGCCAGCCATGACGCGTCGATCGCAAGCGTATCGCCCTGGCTGACGATCATCGAACGCTCGATAATGTTCTCCAATTCGCGAACGTTGCCCGGCCAATCATATTGCATCAGGCCGTCCATCGCTCGCCGATCGACTCGGGTGATCGCCATGTTCATGCGGACGGAAAACCTTGCGATGAAATGATTGATCAATGCTGGAATGTCTTCACGACGCTCTCGCAACGGCGGCACGTGGATGGGAAAAACGTGCAAGCGGTAAAACAAATCTTCGCGAAATTTTCCTGCCTCGGCATCACTCTTTAAGTCACGATTGGTGGCGGCGATAATTCGAGTATCAACTTCAATCGGCTCGCTACCGCCCACTCGGTCGATTAATCGTTCCTGCAAAACACGCAGCAACATGACTTGAGTTTCGGCAGGAACTTCAGAAATCTCGTCCAAGAAGATGCTGCCTTGATGCGAGAGCTCGAATCGGCCAACGCGGCGCTGGTTCGCACCCGTAAAAGCACCTTTTTCATGACCAAACAATTCGCTCGCAATCAGGTTCGGCGCGAGCGCGGCGCAGTTGACTTTGACCAACAAATTTTCGCGACGGGCGCTGGCATCATGAATCGCTCGAGCGATCAACTCTTTACCCGTGCCCGTTTCGCCTAAGATCAACACCGTCGCATCACTCAGGGCGACTTGTTCGATTGCGACTCGCAATTGCCGCATCGCTCGGCTATCGCCAACGATATTCCCGAAGTCATGGTCCGTGTGCAGCTCATCACGCAGGTAAACGTTTTGCTGGTGCAATTCTTCCTTCAAGCGATCAATTTCACTGTACGCAGCCGCGTTGTCCAAAGCGACCGATAGCTGAGCGCCAATCTCGTCAAGCAGACTTAGATCCCATGATTGACTGCGGCCTTCGTGACGCGATGCAATGCCTAGCAATCCAACATGCTGGTCGCGCGATCGCAGCGGCAGGTGCGCGACCGATGCGAAACCGGTATCGAGCAATCGCTTGTGCTCGGGAAAAGAATGCGACTGATCTAAACTGTTAACAACCAACGGTTGCTTGTTTTGACGAACCCAACCGAATGCCGAATCCGGAACCGGCTGCGAAGAAATTTCGACCCAGTTCCGCTGGCCCCTGTCGAATTCAATTGCGAAACCATAGCGGGACGCATCGTCATCGGAACTCAACACCAGGCTAACTCGATCACAGCTGAGCAAGCGATTGATTTGCTCGGCAGCGTGCTCGAACACTTCCCGTCGATCCAGGCTTGAATTGACAACTTGGCCCATCTTCACCAGCGACCGATAACGGCTTTCGGATTGACGCAATTGTTGCGTCTGCTTGTCGACTTCTTCTTGCAGCGTTTCGACAAACTTATCCTTGACCGCGTTCGCGTCGGCTAGTTCCTGGTTGGTGCGTTGCAGCTGCGTCACCAAGCGATTTCGTTCAAGGCTGATCGCGATGTGGCCGGCCAACCGCTTCAGCAGTGCAGCGTGCGATTGGGTGTACGTGTTCGCTGTGCGACTTGAAAAGAAGATCACGCCGATCGGCTTAGCATCAGCCAACAGCGGCAGCGTCAAACTGGACCGCATGCCTTCGCGATGAATCAACGCGGTCGACGCTGAATCAGGTTTCTCGGCCAGATACTGCTGCAAGTCATCGATGATCCGAGGCTGCCCGGTTTCCAAGAGCGGAGCCAGCGTGGACCCGGCAACCCGAGCCGCGTAGCCGACCTTCAATGCCACATCGCCGTCGGAGCGACACGAAATCAGACGCAGCAGGTTGAAAGGTTGTTCGAGCAGTGCGACGGCAATTCGGTTGTACGGAACGACGCTGCTAAGCTGGTCGTAGGCCGAATCCAGAAGCTCGTCCAGACCTTGCCCCATGTTGATCTGGTCGAGCATCCGAGTGACCAGAAGCTCGAAGTTGTCGGGATGATGTACCATAAGAAATGACGAAATATCGTCTGTCGGCGGAATTTCGATATCCAACCATCGCGCGGCGTTGATGCGATCAAGAAAAACGCTACAATTCCGGGGTGGATGGCCGACACGATACTCAAGTGAGCAGAAGCGTACAAACCGGCATGACGATATTTCGTCACCTGCCAACTAGCGTCCCGTTCTCAATGACGGGCCTTTGCAATGACGCAAACGATTGATATTCATACGGTTGCGCCACAAAGCTTTCGCTCGCTTGCATTCTGGCACGCTGCGTGCTGTTAATTGTTCACTTCATCCAGTACAAATTCACGTCTCATTATCCTCCTCGGGAAGACAAAAACGATGGCAATCACGGTGACAGCGACCGCAGTTAAGAAGATCAAGGAAGTCATTACTGAGCAGGAATTACCCGAGACAGTTGCCCTGCGGGTGGGTGTCGTGGGCGGCGGTTGCAGTGGGTTTGAATACCGAATGCAGTTCGACGAAGAGGTCAACGCCGAAAACGACATCTTGACGGAAGTCGATGGTGTCTGTGTAGCGATGGACAAGAAAAGCGCGACGCTTTTGGATGGCACCGAACTGGACTACCAACAAAGCTTCGAAAAGAGCGGCTTTGTCTTCAAAAACCCGAACGCGACAAAGTCTTGCGGTTGCGGAAGTTCGTTCTCGGCATAAC
>CAYVAN010000093.1:4347-14737 GCA_964449225.1 uncultured Rhodopirellula sp. | reverse complement strand
GCGTCCCGCTGAGGCCCCGAAATTAGAATCCTTCAAGGAAAGAAATTAATGACATCTGAAAACGCAATGCTCGAAGAATTCGCCCAACGCGAGTACGAGCATGGATTCGTCACCGAGATTGAATCTGATGCGATTGAACCGGGCTTGAGCGAAGACGTCGTACGGTTGATCTCCAGCAAAAAGAACGAGCCCGAGTGGTTGCTGGAGTGGCGTTTGAAAGCGTACCGCCATTGGTTGACGATGGACGAGCCCGAATGGCACAACGTCAAGTTTCCAAAAATCGATCACCAGGCGTCCGTTTATTACTCGGCTCCGAAAAAGAAGGCGAAGCTAAACAGCCTGGATGAAGTCGACCCTGTCTTGCTGGAAACCTACGAAAAGCTGGGCATCCCGCTTCACGAGCAGAAGGTTTTGGCCAACGTCGCCGTTGACGCTGTGTTCGATAGCGTCTCCATTGCGACGACCTATCGCGAGACGCTGGAGAAGCACGGAGTGATCTTCCGGCCGTTTTCCGAAGCGGTTCAGGAATACCCTGAATTGGTCAAGAAGTGTCTTGGGTCAGTGATTCCGGCAAACGATAACTACTATGCGGCATTGAATTCGGCGGTCTTCAGTGACGGCTCGTTCTGCTTCATTCCCAAGGGCGTTCGTTGCCCGATGGAATTGTCGACTTACTTCCGAATCAATGCCGAGAACACCGGGCAGTTCGAGCGAACGTTGATCATCGCCGAAGAAGGTGCTCATGTCAGTTACCTAGAAGGTTGCACGGCACCGAAACGCGACGAGCATCAATTGCACGCAGCGGTGGTCGAACTGGTTGCCCTGGACGACGCAGAAATCAAGTACTCGACAGTCCAAAACTGGTACCCAGGTGATTCCGAAGGCAAAGGCGGGATCTATAACTTCGTGACAAAGCGTGGTGCCTGCCGCGGTGAAAACTCCAAGATCTCGTGGACCCAGGTCGAAACTGGATCCGCGATCACCTGGAAATACCCAAGCGTTATCCTGCAAGGCGATAACTCGGTCGGCGAATTCTATTCCGTCGCTGTGACCGCCAATCATCAACAGGCCGACACCGGCACGAAGATGATTCACATCGGCAAGAACACCAAGAGCACGATTATCTCCAAGGGCATCTCCGCAGGTGTCGGACAGAACAGTTACCGCGGTGAAGTCAAGATGATGAAGGGAGCGACCAACGGCCGGAATTTCTCGCAGTGTGATTCGCTGCTGATCGGTGACCGCTGCGGCGCTCATACATTCCCCTACATCGAGGTTCGTAATACGACTGCGAAGGTGGAACACGAAGCGTCGACATCGAAGGTCGGCGAGGACCAAATCTATTACCTTCGCCAACGCGGATTGTCGACCGAAGACGCGGTTAACATGATCGTCAACGGCTTTTGCAAAGAGGTCTATGACGTGCTGCCAATGGAGTTCGCTTTGGAAGCACGCAAGCTTCTTAATGTCAGCCTTGAAGGCAGCGTCGGCTAAGCACCAGCTGCGGTCAGCTATCCCCGAACTAAAACATCCATCACAACAAACGATCCAACACAATTCCCATGTTAGAAATCAAAAACCTACACGCTCGAGCGGAAGACAACGAAATCCTGAAGGGCGTGAACCTGCAGGTCAATCCAGGCGAAATCCACGCCATCATGGGGCCAAACGGTTCCGGCAAAAGCACGTTGTCGCACGTGATCGCTGGTCGCGAAGACTACGAAGTCACCGAAGGCCAGATTCTGTACAACGGAAAGGACTTGTTGGACATGGACATCGAAGAACGTGCCGCAGAAGGCGTGTTCTTGGCGTACCAGTATCCGGTTGAAATCGCCGGTGTCAGCAATAAATACTTCCTTCGCACAGCGATGAATTCAATCCGCAAACATCACGATGAGCCACCAATCAAGCGGACCGAATTCTTGGCGCTGCTGAAGGAAAACCTTGACAAGCTTGGCATGGACAAGGTGATGATGGATCGAAGCGTTAACGAAGACTTTTCCGGAGGCGAAAAGAAGCGAAACGAAATCCTTCAAATGGCGATGCTTCAGCCAAAGCTGGCTGTCTTGGACGAGACCGATTCGGGCTTGGACATCGACGCGTTGAAAATCGTTGCCGACGGAGTCAACGCACTTCGCAGCCCCGACCGTGCAACGATCGTCGTGACTCACTACCAGCGTTTGCTTGACTACATCGTTCCAGACAAGGTTCACGTCTTGGCCGGCGGAAAAATTGTTCGGTCTGGTGACAAGTCGTTGGCGTTTGAATTGGAAGAAAAGGGATACAGTTTCTTGCAGGAACCGGTCGCGACTTAAGCAATCGGGAGTCCAATGTCGTAGCTGACCCCGCCAGGGTTCAGATTCACTTGGCGACCGACTGACACCCGGCTTAACTGCGACCGGGTCAGTTACGGGAAGCCCTCGACGAAGCTAACAACCAAACTTATCACTCAACCAATTATGATCGCTACCGAAATCGAAACCTACCAAGATCAACACGCGAGTTTTCAGTCGGAATCATCTCCGGCGTGGCTTGTTGCTTTACGTCAAAAAGGAATTGACGTATTCACGCGTCTTGGCCTTCCGAACCGAAAGTTAGAAGATTGGCGGTTCACCAATATCGCGTCGTTAACCGCGACGGCCTACGACGCAGGCGGACCTGGTTTGTCTACGGGCGGAGCCAACATTGAAGAAGTCAACAGTGAAGATGCCAGCGCGTTGGCTCAACAAGCCAAGCTCGACGATGACTACCATCGTCTAGTTTTCATCAACGGTCGCTACTGCGAAAAGCTCACCCAACTGCACGACATTGGCGATGGCGTCGTGATTGATACCTTGGGTGCGGCGATCAATGAACGGGCTGATGATGTTCAGCAGCAATTGGAAAGTGGTATCGATTTTAATGAGTCTGCTTTTGCGGCTCTGAATACAGCGTTCGTCAGCGACGGTGCCATCATTGACGTTCCCGAAGGCGTCACCCTGGATCGGCCCGTCCACCTCATCTTCCTGGCAACGGGCAACCAGCGGACGGTTTCACATCCACGCAATTTGATTCGCATTGGCAAGGGCGGCAAAGCCAATGTGATCGAAACTTACATGGGCCAAGGTGATTCGTATTTCACCAACGCGATTACTCAGGTCACGCTGGCCGAAAATGCTGAACTCGATCACCACAAACTGCAACACGAACAAGTCGGTGCGTTGCATCTTTCGACGACCGGCGTTGATCAGAAAGCCAGCAGCCGTTTTCGTTCGCACTACTTCTCGTTCGGTGCATCGATTGCCCGCAACGAATTGGATTGCCTGCTAGACGGTGAACAGATCGAAACAACCCTCAACGGCTTGTACATGCCGACCGGTGATCAATTGATGGATTGCCGCACGCGAATCGATCACGCAATGCCGCATTGCAACAGCTACGAACTCTACAAAGGCATTTTGGATGACAAGTCCAAGGGTGTTTTCAACGGAAAAATTTTCGTTCGCGAAGACGCTCAAAAGACAGACGCCAAGCAAAGCAATCAAGCCTTGCTACTATCCGACGATGCGGTAGTTAACACCAAGCCACAACTGGAAATTTACGCCGATGACGTTCGTTGCACTCACGGTGCCACGATTGGCGAATTAGAAGAAGACGCGTTGTACTACCTGCGAGCTCGTGGAATTCCCGCTGACTTGGCAAGGCAGATTCTGATCTTTGCTTTTGCAAATGATGTGGTGCAAGGCGTTGAACTTCCGGCCGTTCGCCGCCACCTGGAATCGGTGCTGCTAGCGGGCCATGACCTATCAGAAGACATTCTCTAAGAAAGCTTTTAAATGACCCATGTCGTTGCCGAACCGTGCTCAGGCTGCAAGTACACCGATTGCGTTGTCGTTTGCCCCGTGGAATGTTTCTACGAAGGCGAGCAAATGTTGTACATCCATCCGGAAGAGTGCATTGACTGCGAAGCCTGCGTTCCCGAATGCCCCGTCGAGGCAATCTTCCATGAGGACAATCTGCCTGCGGAGTGGGCATCTTACCTACAACTCAACGCTGAGAAGTCCGAAGATGCCGAAGTGATCACCGAGCAGAAGACGCCACTGGCGAAGCCAAAAGACGAGTGAGTAAACTGGGCGTCTTTGCAGACCCTGCATGACGCTTGATCGACGTCGGTTAGTCCGTCGGCAACATGACCCACAGTTCGGGTCTTCCGGCGTTGCAGTGGACTGCTCGCACCAGCATTCCCGTGCACGCCCAGGAAACAAACAGCGTCATCCGTGCGGCATGCCAAGCGATTGGAAATGTGCTTTTCGATTCCAGCCCTCGGTTCGCGGCGCTGGGCACCGGATGAAAGATCGCCTCGATGAATTTCGATCGCGATGGTTCGTCGTCTTGCATTTGATCCATGGTTTGCACGGCTTCCTGCAAACTTTCCGATAGCACGCCCTGCTGAACGACCTTGCGATCGATCGCGTAAGCGGCCTGTCGACTTAGCGTTGGCAGGATTAGCAGGCCCAGGAAAGTCCAAATCGTAAAACCACAGGCGGTCATCGCAAGCCCAGCCACACTGATGACTCCAGCGTTTGGCAGAGATGCCGAAACGACGAATCCAAACGTGACCCAACAGAGCGAGAACAGCACGCCGCGGGTTCGGGCACCGCTTTGAATCGCCTCCAAGCGTCGGGCCACCATGGCGGTCAATTGGTCCGCGTTCAATGCGTTCAAAGCGCAGGATGGAATGATGATCGACTCCATCCCAGGAAGCCCGACAATGCCGCCGGTAAATCCAGTGTCATGGTGCTTGAGTACCAAAATGGGTCTGGGTTTGTACCCCAGTTCAGAAACTCTTTTAACTGCGGAATCGATCGCAGCTAATTCGGCGCGCTGACCACCAACCAGCATCGGTAGCTTTGCAACTAGCCGAGCGACGTGAAGCTGAAACGCGATCAATAAAACTGCGATGCAAAACACACCTATGGCTGCGCCCATTAGGCCAAGCCAGCGTCCCAAGACCAGAACGAACAGACTGAATAACAGAAACGCAGCAGCCTGAACGAAGACGCCACGAATCCATTGTGACAAGAACCGCGTAACCTTTACTGTGCCGGGCCTGGATCGGTTGGGCAAAAGAAATCCACCTAGCAAATCCAACGGCATCATCACAGCGACCCAGCAACCAATCACCGTAAGCAGCGAGGTGACGTCGGCAGCCTTCCAGCTGCTTGTCGACGGAAGCAACCGAGCCGGCACCCCGGAGATCAGCAGAAACGTGCTGATGACAACGATTGACCCGACGCCAGAGATGCCAAGCCACAAGCGAGAACGTGCGTAAGTAATAAAACTAACTCCGAATCAACAAACGAATCGATCTGAATAACTTCGTAGGCCCCGGACAAAACAGACGACCAGGGCGACTCTGGGCAGCCAGCGCGACTCGGGCAAATGGTCAACTGGAATTACGGTGGGCGATCATCAAAGCATCACCGTTGAGCTAGGCCTTCCTTTCCAGTTCATCAAGCTGCTTGCCAATCTCTTCGGCTTCAGCACGCTTCATATCGCTTTTTTTCCGATTGACGGTCGATAAATCAAAGGACTCCTGCATCAGTTTGTTGTACTTTTCTTGCAGCTTTTCTTTTTGATTGCCTGATCCAAACACGGCTTCTCACTCGGGTAATTTGCTTTGGGTTGGTTCTGTTTGGTTGATTGTGCGCCGTAGTCAATAGGTCGGGAAACGGCTTGCAAACAAACGCGAATGCATCGTGCAAAAAATTGCTCGACACACCTAGTCAGCCGACTACCGTTACCAGGCAACGTTGCGATTGGGAAACGTTGTGATTGGGAAACGTTGTGTTGCAGCCACCTTTTTTTAATGGGTAACTCTGATGTCCTGGAAACCATTGCTCTATTCTTTTCTAATTTGCGTTTCAGCGATCGCTGGCACTCTCTGCTTGAATATGACGGCCAACGCTGGGTATGAAACGGCAGGGTACGAAGTCATTGAAACGGATGGCAAATTCGAGATCCGCGAATATCCGGATCTAATGCTGGTAGCAACCTCCACCAAAATCGACGCCCAGGGCCGCGACGGAAGCTTTATGAAACTGTTTCGCTACATTTCTGGGGCTAACGAATCCGACCAGAAGATCTCGATGACGACACCTGTCTTCATGGAAAAGGACAAAGCTAATTCTGAAGTCCAGATGGGATTTGTGATGCCCAAAGATGTCGCAGCCCAAGGCGTTCCTTTACCCACCGGCGCAGGCGTCGACGTGCGGAAACGGCCTGGCGGACGCTTTGCCGTAATCCGATTCCCCGGCCGGCTTAACGCCAAACTCGCAAAGGAATCGGAAGCAAACCTTCGAACGTGGATGGAAACAAAGGGCCTTGTTGCCGACGACAAAGACGCCGGAAGCGGAATCGAATCCGCTTCCTACGACGCGCCGTTTACCCCGGGCCCAATGCGACGCAATGAGGTGCTGATTAGGTTAAAGCCCAAGCAATAGGTGTTGATCCGATCAAAGAGCTGGAATGTGTACTTACGAAGGCGGATCACTGCATACGTCAGCTTATCACTATACGAGTAGATTTCATTTAGATTTCTAAACGGATCTTCGCAACGAGAAGTTGCTAGCCTAGATCGGACACTGGCAGCGCAAATTTCGCTTCAGATGGATTCGATCAAAGGAAGACGCGTTTTATTCTTTTCGTAGCGAATCGAAACGAATTGGGGCAACTTTGAAAGAACGACGGCCTGATTCTAAAGCCAGAGTCGTTTCGAGCAGAGCCGGTATAGGATACAGTTGGTCAAACCACCGCATTTTTTCATGAGTCTTTCCAAGAGTAAATCATGGCAGAAGTTGAGCAAGCAGCACCAAAGCAAGAGACAACCAAAACGGAATCCGATCACACCCAAACCATCAAGACGCAGGTCTTAGAGCAAACCGGCAAACCGCCACAACTGCATCACGTCGAAGTATGCGCCTACCACAACAGTAATTATCGGGTCAACGTTTGGGAAAAAGTCAGCCCCACAGGCGATTCTGCTTACTCGACCACCGTCCACATCGGGGCATCCTACTACGTCAAGGTCTCCGATTCTGGTGAGATTCTCAATAGCAATCCGCCACTGACTCAGCGAACGTTTCCTGCTTGATATCGCTACAAAACGATATCGCAACAAGTGGCGTATGGACATCAGAGCAATCCAGAACAAGGATGCGACGGGACCGATCCCAACGATCATTCGGATCGGCTTAAGAATTGCCGCGATCCCCTACGGGATTGTTGTTCGCTATCGAAATCGAAGATTCGACCTTAACAAGTCGGACATCGAGCAAGTCAGCGTACCGGTGGTTTGCATCGGAAACCTGACTGTCGGCGGGACGGGAAAAACCCCCATCGTTTGTCACCTAGCAAAATGGCTACGACAACAAGACGTGCGTGTTGCGATTATCAGCCGAGGCTATCGTAGCGATGGATCTGGATCGAACGATGAAGCGAAGGAGTTGGCTGAAAAGTTGCCTGAAGTTCCCCACGTGCAGGATGCTGATCGATACGCAGCAGCGACCATCGCGGTGGAAGAACTAGAAATGGAGTTCTTGTTGATGGACGATGGATTTCAGCATCGTCGATTGCATCGCGACTTAGACGTGGTCGTGATTGACGCAACCAATCCGTTCGGATTTGGTTACTTACTCCCACGCGGTCTTTTGCGTGAACCCGTCAAAGCACTCAAACGCGCAGACGCCGTTTTGTTAACGCGGTGCGATCTTGTTAGCGAGCAAGAATTGACATCGATCGAAAAAACGATTGCGAAATACTGCGGTGACGATGTTGCATGTTTGCGGACGGAACATGCTGCAAAGGAGCTATTTGCGTACGGTGGGAAAACCGAGCCGATTGAATCGCTGCGAGGCAAGAAAGTTATCACGGTGTGCGGGATTGGGAATCCCAATGCGTTTGAGCAGACGGTTGAAAGTTGTGGCGGGTTAATCTTGGACAAAGTTCAACTTCCCGACCATGATGACTTTGGACCGGCTGCGATCGATTCCATCAAAAAAACGCTTCAAAGGCATCGTGACCAAGTGGAGATGCTCGTTTGCACTCACAAAGACCTGGTCAAAATTCAAACGGATCGCATTGCGGGCATTCCGCTAATGGCGATCAGCATCGATCTAACGTTTCGCGATGACCCGCAACCGCTTTACGATCAGTTAAAGTCCCTCGTCAATTGGCAATGAGATGAAGAAAGATGTAGGGTGGGTCAAGCCGCTTCGGCGAAGACCCACCATGTCGCCAAAATCGTAAATGCGATTGATATTAAGTCTACGGAATACCAAGAAATTTAAACGACCATCAAGATAAATCGCCGGTCGTCAATTTTCTCGCGTCGGGTCATCACCCAGGTCACCCTCGGTGATAATGGTGAAGCCCTTCTCTCGCAGTGTTTCAATCGCCGACTCTGGATTTTCAACCATGATCGCCACCGCCGCCTTGCCGTTGGGGCGAACGATCAACGAATAAGCTTGGGTGATGTTGAGTTCGGCTTGCAGCAGTGCCGAGCAAATCGACAATAGCGGTTGGTCTCCCGATGGCAATTCAACACCAACCAAATCCGTTTCGATGATGCCAAGCCCACTGCGTTCCAGGATTTCGCGTCCTCGATCAGCATCGCTAAGCAAGAACCGCACGAAGGCGCACTCGGTCGCATCGGCGATTGAAATCGCGCAGATTCGGATCCCGGTGCCCTCAAAACGCTTGACCACCTCGGTCAATTGACCGACGCGATTTTCCAGGAAGATGGTGAACTGACGCAGTGCCGGATAATCTTCTCCGCGAGCCGTGTGGAAGGCCGTGCTTGATCCGTCACCGATACTCATAGGTTCTCTTTCCTGGACATTAAACCGGCGGGGAAGCCGGCGGGATTGCCGTCAATCCAATCAGGTCACGAATTCGTTTGGCAACGGCGTTGGCGAGATTCTAGGCATTTCGATACTCTGCGGTCAAACCAATCGACATCGCGTACCAATAACCGCCTTTAAATGGACCATGATGACGTCAGAACCACCCCACGCGACCGGCCCAGATTCATGGAAGTTCAAACAGACCTTCCGCGTCAACTATTACGAAACCGATGGGCAACGACGCGTCCATCATTCCAACTATCTAAAGTACTTCGAACGCGGCCGGATTGAGATGCTGCGTGAGGCTGGCATCCAGTACAAAGACCTCGAAGATGACGGATTCATGCTAGTCGTCACTGAAATGAACCTTCGATACCAAGCGGCCGCCGAATTTGACGACCTGCTAACGCTAACGACGACCGTGACCAGCATTGGCAAGGTGCGGATCAAGCATCACTACACAATCGATCGTGACGGCCAGATGATCATCGAAGCCGATTCGACGATCGCATGCATCGGCAAAACGGGGAAACCAACGAGATTACCAGCGTGCTTTCATCGCAGTTGAGTATCGAAAAACTGCCACGTTTCTTTGCGCGTCTTTTCGGCCATGCTTCCGCCCCAGCCGTGCCCAGCACCAAAGAACAATTCCATCCGCCCATCTAAACCGACGCCAGAGATTTTTTCGCTCATCAGAATCGCTTGCTGATACGGCACCAACGGATCAGACGTCCCCTGGAACAATAACATCGGTGCATCGGTCGAATCGACAAAGCTGATTGGCGATGCATTTTCGTAAACGTCCCCAAGATCTGTTTTTAATCCGCCGATAAAATCAGCCACCAATGGAACCGAAATCGCTGGAATGTTCTGCTGCGTTAAGTCAGTCGGGCCATAGAAAGAAACCACCGCCTGGACTTTGCTGGGTTGGTCAATTGGCCGTGACCAGATTTCTTGGCCTTCCAATCCATCTTTGATATCGGTCACCCCCAGCATCATCGCCAAATGGGCACCTGCGGAATATCCAACCGCACCAAACCTTTCCGTATCAATCCCAAATTGCTTTGACTCAGATCGCAAGAACCGCACCGCCCGCTTTACGTCATGGACCTGCGCCGGGAAGCGATGGTCCGGGCAAAAGCGATATGCCAAACTCGCGGCAACGTAACCGTGCTTTGCCAGTTCCTGGATTTCCCCTCGACGCGATGCCTTGTCACCTTGCCGCCAAGCTCCCCCGTGAATGACGACAATGCACGGTCGCGAAGACGAACCTTGCACCACCGGAAAAGCAATATCCAGTTTCATCTCAATTGAATCGACGATGCCGTAAACGACATCGGTTTTCATTACCACAGAGCCCTGCGTCGGCTCTGCTGCAAAAGCGAAATTCGCAGTGAAAAGCAGCTTACAAACACAAAAGAACAAAATCAAAACGGCTGTCAAAATGCGCACGAATGATCCTCAAAAGAGCAGGGCAAATCAGTTTTTTACTTGGGAGTGTTCGCCAT
>CAYVAN010000093.1:0-4247 GCA_964449225.1 uncultured Rhodopirellula sp. | reverse complement strand
AATGATCCTCAAAAGAGCAGGGCAAATCAGTTTTTTACTTGGGAGTGTTCGCCATTGTCGCCAAGTTTGAAAACTGAATTGCCCTGCGAAAGAGACTGGTAGTCGCCAAAACAAAGCAGCGAAGATACGATCCAGGTCAACTTTGTATCACAAGCACGGCATGCTGGAAACCAAAATGAATCCCAAAGGCGGCAACGTGATTCCCAATCGAACCGTCGTTTTGCACTGCGCTGCCGCAGTCATACTGCTATGGCTTTCGGGCCCGCCAACTCAACTTTGGCCGCTCGCTTTCGTTGCAATCGTTCCCTGGCTAAGACTGATCTTAATGCCGCGTCGTTTGGACCGTCGCGGTATGCTCAGCATCGCCGCAATTTCGACTCTCTATTGGATGGTTTCGCTGCAAGGTCTTCGCCATGCACATCCCGCGATCTACGTCGGATGGTTTGCACTGTCCGCCTACCTGGCCCTCTATCACCTTTTGTTCATCTGGCTTTCACGACGATTGATCGACCGAAAACTAAGCCTACAGATTGCCGCACCATTGGCATGGATCACGACCGAATTGATTCGCAACTATCTGTTGTCTGGTATTTCGGTGCTAATGCTCGGGCATGCGATGGCTGACGTTCCTTGGATGATTCAAATTGCGGATTTGGCCGGAACCTACGCAGTCAGCTGGGTCGTGATGGTAGTCAATGTCGCGGTTTTGTTTGCCATTGGATTTTGGCAAGGCGGTTTTGATCGTAAGCCTGCAGTCACAGCGATTTGCGTTGCGGGTGTGTACATCATCGCGACGGCGGGATACTCGTTTTATCGTCTGGCAGAACCGCGCGGCAAAGAACTGGCCACGTTTCTGCTGCTGCAACGCAATGAAGAAGTCGATTATCTTCAATCCCAACAACGCGAACTCCAGATCTTTGAAGCATACGCAAAGCAAGCCGTCGAAGCTGTCAATCAAAGCGAACAAATCATCGACGCCGTGGTGTGGCCCGAATCGATGTTTAGCGGCGGAGCTGCTTGGATGATTGCCAGTGACGACATGGTCGTCCCCGCAGACGCAAAAATGCCAGCAGTAGAATTTGCCGATGGAATCAAGCAACAGCAAACCTACATCGAACAGCGTGCTCGTTACCTAGGCGAGTTAATGATCGCAGGCCAAAATGAATCGAGTTCGCAAGCCAAACCGCCTGCCTTCATCGCTGGCTGCGGTGTTGTCGATTTTGGTAAGACACCGAAATCCTACAGCGGTGTTCTTCACGTCGATCCTGATGGAAAGGTGGCACAGTGGTACGGCAAAATGCATCTGGTGATGTTTGGTGAATACATCCCGATCTTGCCGTGGATTCCCGGTGCAAAGTCTCTCATACCACCGGGAATGGGCTTGGCAACCGGCAAACAGCCCGGACGGATGCAGATCGGCGAAACGATTGTCTCGCCGAATATCTGCATCGAAACGGCGGTGGAGCGTGTGACCGGTTCTCAGGTGCATTTCCCCGGTTTGCCTTCGCCCGATGTGGTGGCCACCGTCACGAACGACGGCTGGTTCGATGATTCCAGCCTGATCGAACATCATCTTCGATGTGTGCAGCTGGTGGCCGTGGGTGTGCGGCGTCCCATTTTGTCCGCTGCCAACAATGGGCCAACCGCTTGGGTCGATCACTGCGGGGCAATTGTCGATCGGTTAGAGCGTGGCGAAAACGACCATCTTGTCGCCAAGCCGACGCAGAACACTCGAACCAGCTTTTACGCTCGAATCGGTGACTGGCCCATGCGTGTGCTGGCGTTACTGACAACCGTATTGACGTTTATTCCTGGCCAACGTTTATTGACATCGAGGACTTAACGACGTGTCGACCCGATGCCTTCAGTGTTTTCGCCCTATTCGATTGTGTTTTTGCAATTCGATTCCATCGATTGACAATCGCACCGAAGTGGTGATCTTGCAACATCGACGCGAGCGTTTTCATCCCTTCAACACCGCTCGCATCGTCCATCAAGCCTTGAACCGTTGTGAATTGTTAGTCAATCACAACCAAGAACTTGACCGGCAATTTGAAGCCCGGGTTTTATCCAACAACGTCGCATTGCTGTTCCCCGATTCAGAAGCGCCGGAGTTGTCGCAGCTTTCTGTGAAACAGATGCCCGACCAGCTGGTCGTGATCGACGGCACTTGGCACCAGGCGAAAACGCTATTACGAGACATCCCTAGGCTGCGGACGTTAAACAAAGTTCGCCTGGCTCCCACATCACCGGGCCAATACCGAATTCGTCGCGAACCTGATCAGCATGCTTTGTCCACGTTGGAAGCAACCGTGTCAGCACTTCGTTCGATTGAGCCAGAGACCGTAGGGCTGGAAAAGTTGACCGATGCATTTCATCGCATGATTGGCGATCAACTTAGTAATAAATCGTCAAATTGGCGTCAGAATCACAAGCGTCGGCGAGGCTCGCCCAACATTCCAAAAGTCCTGACAGACGATCCAGCCAACATTGTCGTCGCTTATGGCGAACGCGAACCGGGGCGACGTGGTGATCGGAAACAGCGAAGACTTGAAAAACTGCGACCGGTCTACTGGACGGCCACTCGGCTTGATGGAAGCGCCCCTTTCGAATGCCTGATTGAATCTGATTCTTTACAGGATCCAACTTTTGTTCAGCACTTAGCAATCAATCATGCCAGCCTTGCTTCAGCCGTATCGATGAGTGAATTTCACCAGCGATGGCGATCCTTTTTGCGATCTGATGATTGCCTCTTTGTAGACCGCCAAAGCACAGCAAATTTATTGACCAATTGCGGTGCCGACTTCATCCCAAGCATCAACCTGAAAGCAATCGAAGTTGAGTATCCGCTGAACCTGATGGACCAATGCAAGATCGCATCTGATTCTTCGCGTGCGCATTTACGGCTGGCCAAACTCGTCCAACAAATTAAGTTCCTAGTTTCAACGACGTTGTCAGCCGAAACTTCGCTGCGTTAGTTTCCGCCTACAAAAAATGCCGGGACCACCTTAGGCGTATCCCGGCATCGATTGATGGTGCATTCAGAATCAAACGCACTACTTGGATGTCATCGCAACGTCGTTTGATTCAGCTCGTTTCGCCGCTGCTAGATCAAAACGATCGGCATTCATGACTTTGTTCCACGCTGAAACAAAGTCATTGACAAACGCTTCTTTCGCATCATCACAGGCGTACGCTTCTGCGATCGCACGTAGCTGCGAATTCGACCCAAACACAAGGTCAACGGCGGTTGCCCGCCATTTGACTTCGTCCGTTTCACGGTCGCGAGCTTCGTAAAAGTGTTCGCACATGCGTGACTTTTTCCACTGGTTCTTCATATCCAACAAATTCACAAAGAAATCATTGGTCAGTGTTTCTGGTTGCTCGGTCAACATCCCCATTTCCAGGTCGTCAGAATTAGCACCCAGGACGCGCATGCCGCCTACCAGAACCGTCATCTCCGGCGCGGTCAGGCCTAGCAACTGAGCCCGATCGACCAGCAATTCTGCAGCCGGACGATCAACGTTCTTACCAACGTAATTGCGAAAACCATCCGCCATTGGTTCCATCGGTTCAAACGACTCAGCATCCGTCTGTTCCGCCGTCGCATCGGTACGACCTGGCTGGAACGGAACTTCAACAGAGTAACCAGCCTTCTTGGCTGCTTCTTCGACTGCGGCACAGCCACCTAGGACGATCAAATCTGCCAACGAAACTTTCTTGCCAGATGCTTGCGAGCTGTTGAAATCTTGCTGAATGTCCTCGAGCACCTTTAACGCCTTGGCAAGTTCAGCTGGATTGTTTGCTTCCCAATCCTTTTGAGGCGCCAAGCGGATCCGGGCTCCGTTCGCACCGCCACGCTTATCCGAACTGCGGAACGTTGATGCAGATGCCCAGGCCGTAGTCGCTAATTGCGAAATCGACAAATCAGAATCCAACAACTTTGCTTTGAGTTGTTGGATGTCCTGGTCGCCGATTAAATCGTGATCGACCGCTGGAACAGGATCCTGCCAAATTTGGGGTTCGGCGACTTCCGGTCCCAAACATCGAGAAACCGGTCCCATGTCGCGGTGAGTCAGCTTGTACCACGCCTTTGCAAAAGCCTCGGCAAACTGATCTGGGTTCTCATGGAATCGTTTTGAAATTTTGCCGTAGGCGGGATCCATCTTCATCGACAAGTCGGTGGTGAACATGATCGGTGCATGAGTCTTTTCAGGATCATGAGCATCTGGCACCGTGTCTTTGGC
>CAYVAN010000092.1:0-17997 GCA_964449225.1 uncultured Rhodopirellula sp. | reverse complement strand
TTACCGCTCATTCTTGAGCGTGCGGCGTTTCCATGAACTGCAAAACGGTCAATTACCGTTTTGCGTATTCGGAGACGATGCAAATGCCAAAGCGGACGAAATCACTTCCCAAGTATCGGCTTCACCGGGCATCCGGTCGCGCCCTCGTTCATGTCGATGGACAAGACATCTATCTGGGCAAGCACGGCACCAAAGCAAGCCGAGCCGAATACGATCGCGTTGTCGCGGAGTATCTTTCCAATGGTAGATCGTTGCCATCGTCGGCCACGACTCCCATCAAGGTGATGCAACTGCTCGCCAGGTATCACCGGCATGCCCGCCGTTACTACGTGAAGAATGGCAAGCCAACGTCAGAGCTCGAAGCGATGAAAGGCGTGATGCGCCCGATGAAGCGACTCTACGGCCCCAAGCTGGTGTCAGAGTTCGGGCCACTGGCGCTCAAAGCCATTCGAGAAACCTGGGTCCAAGCAGGACACAGCCGGGGAACGATCAACAACAACGTCCAGCGGATCGTCCGCATCTTTCGTTGGGCAGCATCAGAAGAATTGATCCCAGTCGAATTCCACCAAGCTCTGGCGACGGTCGAAGGGCTGAAAAAGGGCAGAACCGAGGCACCTGAACCGGCACCGATCCAGCCGGTTGATTTGGCCATTGTTGAGAAGACGATGGCATGCCTCTGCGATGTTGTTCGCGACATGATCCGGGTGCAATTGCTCGCTGGCATGCGTCCAGCGGAAGTTTGCGGGATCCGGCCAGGTGATGTCGATCGAAGCGAAGACGTTTGGGAATACCGGCCCGATGGTCACAAGACTGAGCATCATGGCCGCGACCGCATTGTCTTTATCGGCCCGGAAGCCCAAGCAGTTTTGACGCCGTACTTGCTCCGCGCTGCAGATGCTTATTGTTTTTCGCCCCGTGAAGCAGTCGAACAGCAACGCGAACAGCAAAACGCCGATCGAATCACACCACCGAACCAGGGGAATCGACGCGGTTTTGCTGTTGCTGGCCTGAAAGGGGCTCGAGCCAAACGACAGCCAGGCGTCCGCTACGTCACCGACAGTTATCGCAAAGCAATCCATCGCGCGTGCGACATCGCATTCCGGCCCGACGAACCGCTCGATGGCGATGCCCTCAAAATCTGGCAGTCAGATAACCGATGGTCACCGAATCGATTACGTCACACCAAGGCCACCGAAGTTAGGAAACGTTTCGGTTTGGAAGCCGCGCAAGTGATCTTGGGGCACAGCGCCGCAAGCGTCACCGAAATTTATGCGGAGCGTGATGCAGAAAAAGGTAGAGAAGTCGCAAGGAAAATGGGATAGAATTAACAACGATGGCAGCGACGGTTGCCAATGAACAAAACAATCGCCAGCGACGGGTGGCTGATTGGGTACTCGGTATCGCCGGCGGTTTCTTTTCACACCGCCGGCGGCCGCGTGCCACAAAGTGAAAAGGTAAGCATGTGAATGACGAGTACGTTCCCGATGAGCGAAAACCGCAGAATACGTCTGCAATGACGCCGAGGCCAACAGGCGATGTCATTGGTGATCTTCATAGAATCTTTCTTGAGGCGGAAAGGCAGAGAGGAATTTACGGTCTGCCAACGGACTGGAAAGAGCTACAAGAAGTAGCGAAAGAATACGGCTTCACCAATCCCGCAAGAATGACGATGGGGGAACTACACGACACGTTACTAGACATTCGAATAGCGGAAGTCGAAGCACGTATCGCTAATAAGCAGTCAATGATCCTTGCAGCTAAGGCATGCGAACCAGCCGGTCAGAGTCCTTCGGAAACTGAAAACGATCGTAAAGAAAATTTGCTAGTGAGTGAGCCGGATCAGCAGGACGTTATTTACGTTCTCGACCCAGGCTATCGGCACATCCGACTCAATGGAAAAGAGTATTTTTTGCGAGCGAAGCAACCGAAAATCTTAGAAGCATTGATCGATGCTGGTTGCCCAATGAGCGAAATGAGGCTTGTCGAAATCGGCCGTGGAGAAGGGGAACTTCGCGGTCTTTTTCGATCCGGTGGCAAGCCTGTTGACCCAGTGTTTGGCGAAGTGATTGTCAAAGCAGTCGATGGCAACGGGGAAAAGGTTCCAAAGTTCTATGATCTAGTGACTAGAGCGATCGTGCTAACCGACGCTGCATTGATTGAGCCGAGCTAAGCCAGAAAAACTTTTCACTTTTTTGCAAGACCGGAAAACGAGCCGGGAACAGAGCCAGAATCAGACCGCACCAATCCCGACACTACCTCGCATACCTAACCACGGCGTGCGAGATCGTCTAAAGCCTCGCACGTCTTACACAGACTTGCGAGGTTTTTTATGGATCACGATCAAAGTTCAAGCGACGAACTTCTCATTCGCTTTTCGACGGCAGCGGGTGAAGTCGAGAAGATTACCGGCGAGCGGCCTCATGTTAGTTCTCTGCATCGATGGGCCAGCCGAGGCCTAAAAGGAGTGACGCTGCAAGTTCAGTATGCCGGCGGGCATCGCAGAACAAAACGCCGATGGCTCCGAGAGTTCTTCCAGGCGGTTACCGACGCGGCCAATGTTGCCAACGGCGGCAATGGATCATGTGAAGGTCATTCCGACGAAATTGCAGAAGCTAACGCCGAACTGGAAGCCGCCGGCATTTGAAGCCAAGCAAAAAACGCCGCCCACCAACGAGCAATTGGCAAGCAGCGTTCATGAACTTTTTACCGCGGAAGTCTGGCAAGATCGGACGCGGCAAAACACCAAATGAGGAAACCACATGATAGACGACTATCACCATCCGGCAACATCGCCAGGCGATCTTTTCGATTACGGGCAGCACGCCGCCGAGACTAAGAAAGCCGCCCATGATGCCGCCAAGCCAAAACAGAATGCACGGCGTGAACTGGCGCTAGCAGAGCTAAGAAAGGCTGGCCGACGTGGACACATCCGGCACACCTGGGCGCAGTCTTGTGGGCTTCCCCTGCAATCCATCTGTTCGGTGGCGTTGTCGCTGCTTCGCGATGGTTTGGCACGAGAGACCGGCGAAAAGCGAGAGACGCCAACGGGCTCGATGGCCGCTGTGATCGTCGCCACTGATTGCGAGGTGGCCTGATGGACGTCATTGACGTAACCGAGGACGTACCAACGCTTGATCGCTGGAACAGGTTCATCGATCAGGACATTGCTGACTTGTCTGGGTCCGATGTCCAGCACGTTAGACGCTACTTGGATGGTGAATCTGGTGCCACGACGACGCGTGACAGTGACGCTCTGTTTAATCGCCTGATGATTGCGTTCGACATTTTCGAGCGTATGAAGGCAAAGAGATGAGCCAAGTGATCCACGCACGAACGTTGCCCGAACCACCAAAGCAGCCGGGATGCCTGGGCGAGCAATTGACCGCACTTGCCCGAAGCCTGCAACTGGCAACAGAAAACGGAACCAGCGCAAAGGACGAGTGGGACTGCGCCCGAATCGAAGCCGCACAACATTGGAGGCAGAGCAAATGAAGCTAGGAACAACATCGCACCCAAAGTTCCGGCGGCTTATGCGCCAACTTTCGGTTTCGCAGCTGACATCTGTTGGGATCCTTGAGTCCCTATGGATGTTGGCGGCTCAGTTCACCGAGGATGGTGACGTAAGTCGATGCAGCGAAGAAGACATTGCGGCATTCATTGATTGGCCAGATGAGCCTGAGCGGCTTGTTACGGGGCTTGTCGATTGCGGTTGGCTCGATCGTGACGGCGAACGGTTGCTGATTCACGACTGGGACGATCACAAACCCTACTTCATTAACGAGCGAATCAAGAAACGTCGCCAGCGTGAAGAAACGGCACAGGCGACCAGTCCCCGACGTGTCCCGGGACAGTCCCGGGGTGTCCCGGGTGAATCTGACCTAGCCCAGTCTAGTCCAGTCCAGAATAAGAATGCGGCGAACAAGTCGCCGAAACCGTCGAGTGAGTCAAGTTCAAGGGAACGGCAGAGCTACCCCGATGACTTCGAGCGGTTTTGGTCGGCATACCCCGCCAATGACAAAGGCCGGAAACGTGGAAAACAAACCAGCTACACCCATTGGCAAAAGGTGCCCAAGGCAGACCGGGCCCAATTGGTGACGGCAGCGACCAACTACGCGTCGGAAACAACCGAGTTCATCCGAGATCCCGAAAGGTTTCTCAAATCGGATTGGTGGCGGGATTGGATTGAGACGGCGGAAGCTACTCGCACCCCAGCAGCGCAACGATTCAAGCCGGAGGACTCGCTATGAATGAGCTACCAGAAAACGAAGCGGCGGTTATCGGCGCAATGATCTTGGATCCAAGCCGGATCGACGAGGCCGCCCAAGTTGTGAAGGCTTCCGACTTTGCTGACCAACGGCTTCGCCAGATTTTTGTTGTGCTGTTGGACATGCACCAAGCGGGCAGCCCGATCGACGTGATACCACTTGCGGCAAACCTGAAAGCCGCTGGGCTTTACGAGTCGATTGGCGGCGCGGCAGTGCTCGCCAAGCTATCGGCCGCGGTGCCCAACGCCAGCGACATCGCCCACTATGCGAACGAAGTGCACAGCGCGGCGATCATCCGGGCTTTGAAGTCCATCGCCAGGATTGTGATTAACAAACCGGACCAGGACGCCGGCGGTTTGCTCGACTTTGTTGATACTGAGGTTGCACGACTTCGAGATCAGACCATCACAACCGCCGTTCCCGAAAACATTGGCGAGATTGCAAGCCGTGAATGTGACGCCATCGACGAAGCCTCTGAGGCTGGCGAAGTCCGAGGCCTACGGACAGGACTCGAGTGCTTCGATCGCGTCAACGGCGGCTATCAGGCTGGCACGTTAAACATTATCGCGGCTCGACCGTCCAACGGGAAAAGCGTTCTTGGTTTGCAGTTCGCCAAGTCTATAGGCACTGGATTCGAGTATGAGCTATTCGAGGGCGCGAGTGGATGGATCAACCAGCAGCCACCAATTCCGACGCTATTCTTGTCGCTGGAAATGACCAAGGCCGAATTGTCAGCCAGAGCATTGGCAAGTGAAACCGAAATTGATGGCCGACGGATCAACAGCTATCGCGTCACAGCCAGCCAGAGGGCCGATCTAAGGCGTTCAGCCGAGGCGATGAAAGACTTCCGCACCTCGATCCTTCAGCCCCACAGAGCAACCGTCAGCAGTATCAGGGCAACAGCACGGATCGAGCAGCGGAAGAACGGGCTTGGATGCCTGGTTATCGATTACCTGCAATTGATCGACATCGATGGGCGATTCGACAAAGAGACCTATCGAATTGGTGAGATCTGCCGCCGGTTGAAGTCGCTGGCAATGGAGCTATCCATTCCGGTCATCGTGCTATGTCAACTGAACCGGGACGCTGAGAACAAGCTACCGACGCTGGCACAGCTGGCCGACAGTGGCAAGATCGAACAGCACGCCGACACCATTACCGCTATCCATCGCAGCCGAGGCGACAGCAACGATGCCCAACTGGTTTTGATGAAGTGGCGGAACGGACAGACGCCAACGATCGATCTGACGTTTGAACGGCAGTATTGCCGATTCGCTGAGACGCCGATTGAAAACCATTCCAACTACAACAGCGACTTCGCTGAGTATGGAGGGGCCGACCAATGAGCCAAGAGCGGACAAAAAAACGAGACCAATGGCCAGTTGTTTCAATCACGGAGCAAAAAGCAACGTGTCCAACTTGCGGCAGCGATTCGCTGAAACACCTACATGGCGAGTCCCATGAAAACGGGTTGTTTCGCGTCCGGGAAAAGCGATGCCGCGCGTGCGAAACGGAATTTGTTGTCTTGGTCGATGTGGAGATCGTCTAGTTCCCCGCTGCGGGGAGATTGCAAAATCAACTGCTAAGATCCCAGACACGAAAGCCAACAAACTGTAAACATGCCGTCACACCGGAGTGAAGCCGTGGGAAACCTACTTGATCGAATACGCGCATCGAAACAAGCTGCGGCCGAAGCCGCTGAAACCGAGCGTCGAGAAGCGATTGAGCGTGACTCTCAAGAGATCGAGAAAATCGCAATTCGCGACCTGCTTGGCAAAGCGACCAAGAAAGATGTCGAGCGGTTGGATGTCTTGATGAAGTCGCTCGACTACACGGAGGACGACTACGAAGTCATCGCGGAAACACTTAAATCTGTCGCGGTGTTGGTCGCAAAAGAACGAGTCTACCAGGAAGCCATGCATTCCCTTGCCGAAAGAGCAGAGACCGCACTTGAGCAACGCAGATTGCTAGAAACTCTATCGCGTCGTTTGTTTGAACCAGTCGGCGCGGTTGCTTGGATGTCGGATCAATTGACTCGGATCAAGACCGGAATCGCCAACGTTCGGAACAAAGTCGCGTTCATTTTCGATGAAGATGGAAGCCCAAACAAGGCAATTAAACCGCTGATCGAAAAAGAACTTGAACGCCAAGCAGAACTTTGGAGCCAGAGGATTGCGCCAGCGGACGCGATTATGAAGGACAGCAAGTTCTTCGCGGAAGTAAAAAAACTTGCATCCCAGTAGAAATTGAATTTCAAAGTTTTTAACGAGAAGCACAGACTTAGATGATCCCCATGGAATGTGAACGATTGGATCAAGTACACGACCGGCTCAACGAAGTTCGGTCACGCCTGATGGATGGTGGTATCGAGCTACTGCCAATGCGCGACCTAGCCATGATGTCAATCGAACTACGGGGTCAGTCTACTTACATCACCCATGCGGCGGACGCGGTGAACGCCGTCCGGCGTGCTATTGATCGAGAATTCATCAGGCGGACACCCGAAGAACAAGTATCCATTTCAAACTTCAACCCGGAGCGATCTAAATGACAATCTACCTAATCCTCGGCTTTACATCGAATTCAAATCGCGTAGCAGGCGAGAAGCTCTACCACGGCCACAACCGCGAAGAAGCAATGGCAGAGCTAACTAATCCGAGTGAGGTTTTCGTAAGAAAAGAACTACACGAGTTGACCACGCCCGTGGTTGAAAAACACTTCACTGGATCAATGACCTAGCCACCAGCGATAACCCGATGGGCGTATTTCTGTCCTAAACCCCGACCCTGAGAAAACCAGATGAAACTCTTTCTAGTCCTTGGATTTACAACCAACTTAAACGAAGAAGTTGGCGAAAAGCTCTACCTCGGAAAAAATCGCGGCGAAGCAATGGATGAACTGAGGAAAGCAACCAGCATGTTTTCACGCAAGACATTCCATGACCTTTGCGTTCCAAGTGTCGAAAAGCGATTCCCTGTATCCCAGCCATAAACAAGTTCAACACGCAAAAGCTCCTCTCAATTCCGCCAGGTAAAAAGTAATGCGAACACTTACTAATCCGCGAAGCAAAATTCCTTCGATGCGCAACAAATCAAATCCCAATAGCACCGATCGGAAAACCATCCAAGAAGCCGTGCAAAAAGGGGTGTCTTCGGAGCGAGAGCGAATCGCAAAGATCAGCTCGATCGGAACAAAGTTCGGACTCATCAAAGAGGCTGAGCAATTCGTCGCAAGTGGGCAATCCGTTCGAGAATTCGAAGAGCACGTCTTAAGCAAATCACCTCAGGAGTTGAGGAACGGGGTTTTGGACAACCCCGAAGTCAAGGCAAAAGAAATGCAGGATGCGGTTGCAAGGATCAAGGAACGTCGCCGATCAAGGTGGTCGGCTTAAGTCTCCGTCTCCTTTGCAGCGAGCTATTGTTCTCCACTTCCTGCACGCGCGGGGTTTGAGTGAAGGAAGCATGGAGGCTGCGGTGCGAGGGGCAAGGAGGTCATTTACTCCTTGTCCCTCGCTTTTGGGTCCTTCCCAGCACTTTTAGCATTGCAGGTAGCTTGACTGCAAACTGTCTCTATTCACAAGTTTTGAAAACTGACTTCCCTTCCCTTGGAGGCGGCATGGCGACATTCACGCGAAAAGCAATCGCCAAGATCTGCGGAATTTCGCCTCAAAGAATTAAGCAACTGTTTGATGCCGGAGTTATCAGCCGGAACGATGACAGCAGCTATCCCGAGTCAGCAATAACGCAATACATCACGTTTCTAAACAAGAATGATCAGAGAGAAGCGAAATTCCGAGATCTACTTGACAAGGAGCGGCATCGAGAAAAAAAGCGTGAGAATGACGCTGCTGAAATCTTGGTCGCGCCGGTGGATCTACTGGAAGATGCCGTTAGGCGTGGGGTTTCTGAAATGAAGCCCATCCTGGGCCGCCTGCCGGAAATCGTGACGCGACATTGGCCTGAAATCTCCGCTGATCAGATGAGACTTGTTAGGCAGACTGTCGGCGAATGTCGCAGCGTTCTTGATCAAGTCGAACTCTCACTTGATGACGACTGACATTCTACTTAGCGGCAGTCTGACGTTTGTCGCTAAGCCGGTGGCGAGGGTCCTTGTTACCTCGCCACCTTTCTCTACCACGATGGTTGTAAATGCACGATTTACAAAAGCGATTGAAGCTATCGGCGTTCGCGAAAAGCTTGGTCGATCAGCACGGTTGGCCGCTAGATGAAGCTTGCGACGTTGCCGGGCTTCCGGTCGCAGAGTTCATCGCCAGCGCCGAAGCCGTTCCTATAGCCAACTACATGCCCAGGCCTTGCGAGATCCAGCAGCGAGCCAAAGACATTCGATCCGGCGAAATTGTTCTGAACAAACAAAGCGGCAAGAACTGGGAACAGTACCGCGGTGAGCAGAAATTGCTTTCGATGACCGAGGAACAGCAACGCGATGCGTTTGACTTGGCTGGCACGATCGATGAAGACGCCGCGATGGTGCCGGGGTGGTTTCGCGGGTGACGTTGCATGCGTGGAACGTCTAAGGGAGACTGTAGGGCATGAATCCGTATGATCCACCACAAACGACATCCGAAGCGAGCTTGGCAAAAACTAGGCGGCGGCACCAAATCCCTTCACCCGCAGGTTTCGCCATCATTGTCGCCAGCATTGCTTTTCAGTTTTGGTTTGTCACGAGCTCAATGCTCGCTCTTTGCTTCACGGTGCTGTTATTCGTCATAGGTGGCATGCTGCTGCGATTGCGGGATAAGTAGGGAGCCAAGGCATGGTTAATCCTTACGATCCGCCAAAGACAACTAGCGAGATACCGCCGGAGAAAGAGAAGGGTATGCGCTGGGGCCGCATCTTCGCGGGTGTGTGCGTCGGGCTGGTGACGGCAAGCGTCATGGCCGGCAGCTATGGATTCGCGGCAATGATTCTGGTGGGCTCGGCGATCGGCTTTGCTGGCAGCAAACGCCATGCTTCCTAAGCGGATGCTTGAAGTACAGGGCGTCTAAAAAAATCGATAGGCAGGCAGTCAATTTTAGAGGGCAAAAACTGCGATACCATCCGGTCTATGTCGCTTCCACCTGCCCGTTAAGCATCACAACGACGTCAGCACCCAAGTCCAAGCGGCGTAGAAAGCTAGAACCATCAATAACATAGCCATTGCCATCCACGGTTTTTCGGATCCGCGGGACGGTGTCCGCTCAGGCTCGTTTTCCGACGTGGGTGATTGATAGGGATTCATTGCATCCAGCATAATGGATGGTGAAAGAGTAGTCGGGGGCAATCGATAACGATGCTGTGATGGTGTCGATGAGGTGTCGCGGGTGAATGATCAGAAACCCCTGTAGCCGGTACAGGAGTTTAGCCCAAACACGATCCGAGATTGCCGTAAGCTTGACGGCAAGTTCATTGATGTATGATGAGTTGAACCGACGTCGTGACACAACACCGATCGTTTTCCGGCTGATACATTGACCAACACTCACACGCCTCCACCGACAAGCAAACGTGTGTACTCGGCACCACGCAAGTTTGACATTTTCACGGCGATGGTTGTGACTACAGGATGTGCTGGAGGTTTCGCGCTGATGAGTGCTTTGGAATTCCCAGCGATGGCGGTGTTCATTGTTGCGTCATTCTTTACATTGGTCGCGTTGGGTCAGGCTGTTCTTTTTGGCGGGCGGCACGCTCGCTGGGCGTCACTCATGGTCGGCGCTGCGTTCTACGTTTCTGCGGTTGTAATTGAGTCATTACTGTCTGACCGTTTGGCTCCGGCGAGCAGTGCCCCGGTTCTCATGTTTTGCGCGATAGCGGGAGCATTCTGCGGCTATGTCGGCGGTGCGATCATCGGGGGCACGTTCATGATCGCCGAATTCGTTCGCAAGATTATGACGCCCAAGGCTTCCTGAACAGGTTGGTTGAGTGCCAACTTTTTAAAGCTGGTTAAGGAATTTGGCGGAGGTTTTGGCAGCAAGAAACAACCATTGCGACCATCGGTGCCCACGCTGGTCATTTTTCCATCGTTTTTGACCCGAACACGTCTAAAACCCTGTGGAAATCGTGGCGCTCGAATTCTTAAAAAGAAAACCGTCAGAATAGTGTTGACCAAGTTAGGGACGATCGGCATAACTAAGGGCATCTGTCTGGTTGTTGCGTTGGCTTTCAAACCTTCACGACTTGATCGATCGAGTTCCTCCCGATCGGTGACACAGCCACTACTACTTTCTGACGAACAAGGATTGCGAAGGCTGGTCGATGCGTCGATCGTGTGCCAAGTATTGATCCGGCATAGGCCGGGGAACAAAGCCCGAACGGGTCGGTGTAGTAGCCGGCTTTGAAAGCGTGTCGATCAGCCTTCGCTTGCGCGTACCGAAACGGTATGCGGAAAGGCTTTCCCATGAAAGCGACGTCTACCGGCCGTGGTGGCTATTCATGCTACGGCAGACGTGGTTATCGATCAGCCGACCCCACCCCCGACGAAATCAAGCAGCGTATCGCCGAAGTCCACCGGATTCGGCGGGAGCGTGACGCGAAACGAACACAGCGTCGTGACGCGATGCAACGAATCGTTTTAGCGGCGATCGCAACGACGGGGCCGATGACCGTCAACAGCCTCGCGATGCTAATTGACTATTCGCATTCAAAGGCTTCGGAAATGCTGACCGACATGGCAGCGATTGGCCTGGTGGCACGCGATGGAAACGGCAAGCGATCAGCCTACGTGTTGCCGGAACAGTTAGACGATGAATCGACCGGTGAGCCGGAGTTGTTGCCAAACGACGTTCTGTTCCAGCGAGTTGTCAGTCGGCGATTCTCTGCCGCTTAGCGATTCTTTCCGGGTGCCAGTGGGCGCTCGAAGCAAACCAATTTCAAACTCACAGCGAAAGCTATTTCTATGTCAAAGAACAAACCCAACCGCCGACAGCGCCAAGCGTTGGAAACAATCGGCAAGCAAGCCCACACTGCAATGAGCGAAGCCAAGCGACTTCAAGACGCTCGCCAATTCCAAGCCGGATACTTCCTTGCCCAATCGGTTTGGAAGTTGGTCATTTTCACCGCGTTCAAACGCAAGAACGGACGCAACGTGGTCGGTACTGCGAAGTTCAATGCCACGAATGGGATCCGCTACATGAAGTCTCAAGCGTTGATCCCCGAGAATCTGGCAAACGAACTCAAGGTGGCCGATCGAATCGCCACGATGGGCCCTGAAAGCGAATCGGAGATTGTTCAATTGATTGACACAGGTTTGCATTTGCTTGAATTCACAGAGCCACATGAAGTGCGTCGTCAGCGAATGCGGTCCGAGCGACCCGCCCGTCGCTGGTTCGGTCTGCGTGTAAAAGCGTCGGCGTAGTCAATCTGATGTAGTGGCCGGACTTCCGGCCATGCTTTTACCAACCAATTCAAAATCGAGAACAAAGACCATGATTACGACCACCAATCACATCGACCGTACCGAAGCGGAAATGACGCAACTGCGATCGCTGGACCAAATCCGCCAGAGGAAGCAAGAGCTGCATCGACTGAGAAAGATAAGTCAGTCCGAGGCCAGGAAACCAACGGCACCGCTGTCTGTCCAAGTCGCCACGATGAAGGCAAGAGCTACGCCTGGAAAAACAACCGTCAGCATAGAAACGCTGGAACAAATGGACTCGATCTACAACATCGCCGAACGGCTTGGACAGCAAACGCCCCTTGATGCAATCCCGATCGCCCGTGGGCTGCTGGCATCGTTGCTGAGGCTGTCCTATGCCCGCGTGCAAGGCAAGCCTCGGACGAACCCTGAACCAAACATGGTGCCGATGAAGTTGTTTCAAAAAGGTATTCTGACCAAGACTGTCATGCGTCGAATGAAGCACTCGATTGAAAAGAGCTGCAGCGCGTCGGATCTGCTGGAATGCTGCCGGGCGTTGATGGTCTACCTTGCGTCCGATCCTGATTCACTCGTTGGCGTAAATGCGAGGCCAGCATAGTGAGCAAGAACCTTGAACACCTGCTAAGGCTCGCCCATGCCGGAAGTCGGCGCGGCGGCGCTAGCGGTGCCGAAAAGCAGGCTCGCAAAATCGTCGCGTGCGTCATCGACAACGCGATCGGGCTGGACGGCTCGGCATCAAGCGGCATCACCGAACTGATCGAGCTGGTGCAAATGTCGCCCCAGGACGGGCGTGACCTCGCCAAGAAGTGTGCCGGCATTCGCTGACACCTGCATCGCCGCCGGTGGGTTGGTTTGCTTGGAATTGAGACTCCGAAAGCAACCAGCCCGCCGGCTTTTTTGTGTTCCACCTAACGCCCCTCACAAGCCACCGAATCACCATGAACCAACGACAAACCGACGCGATGTTCTGCCGCGTCGAAGCTGCCGCCAGCCAAATGGAACGCGCTGCCAAGGCACTGGATCGCCACCCAACGCGACTCGCAAAAGAGACCGCTGCCGACTGCCGGATGCAGGCCAACGCGATCAGACGCGATGCCAGAGCATTCCTACCACGCCAATCAGAGGAATCACGATGAACAAACAACAAGACTTATTTACGGATCTGCCGAGAGGTGAGCAGCTGGCGGCACTGCGCAAGCTGAAACTGCAAACCCACACGTGCAAGTCCGGCAAGGTTTCCGGCGCTGTTCAAAAGAGCGTCCTGAAAGTGATCGACGACCACCAAGGCGATCGAGCATGCTTTGCAAGCCAAGACACCATTGCCGAGGAAACCGGCTACGGCGTTTCGACGATTCGCCGGGCGATTGCCGCACTGATCAGCCAAGACTTGATCACCAAGGAACGGCCAAACCACTGGTCACCGAATCACCATCGAATCAACTGGACCGAGTTGACTAGATTGGCGACAGGCTCCAGTGAACGCTCGACCGCTCACCATGAACTCTCGACAGTTCACACAAGCACCTCTGACCGCTCACAGGAGCAGGTCAGAGCGTTCACAGAGGCATCCCCGTTGGTTCACCATGAACCCCGAAACGCCCCTAGAAACGCAAATCAAAACGCCCCCACCAATCGCCACGACGAAAACGAATGGGCGGCGGTGATGAAGGATTTATTTTCTTGGGGTTTGAAGTCCGCGATGTCGTCGATCGGGATTGCCCGGCAACGTGGATTGTCCATCGATCACGTTCGCGAATTGTGGCTCGAGTCCGGCGGCGATCGTGAACCGACGCGGTTTGAGCCGGGGCAGCTCGCCAATTGGCTAACCGGAATCAAGCCTATGCCGTTCGATGAAGCCGAGGCGATCCAGCGACGGGAAGCACGCAACCAGAGCACCCATCAGCGTTCACAGGCCCGTGAAGAAAAAGAGGCTGAACGAATCCGACGACAAGCGAGATTCGACGCCAGAGGCCGGAACGTGACCGAGGAAGCAATCCGGGCCGTAACGCTCAAGCGATTGCGGTTAGCCGGGCTGGAACGGTTTGCCACGGAAGCGACGGACTGAATGAGTATCTCGAGGGTTTCGGCGCTCGCTGTCAGCCTCATTTCTTGCACCATGAACCCACAACATCTGATGGCTACACAACAAGAGCTATTCAGGGATGAGAACAACAACGGACGGAGTCACCAATCACCACGATCAATAATCACAACGGACGTATCCAAGCCGCCGGGCAGCATCCAATCTCAAAAGATGAAGGATGATGTTCTCGAGTATCTAATCCGGCGGGGAAGGTGCCCCTGTAAAGAGATCGAAAACGAATTCCAACGCGGGCAGGCTCCGATTCGGGAGCTTCGCATTGACGGGCATGTGATTGACACCCGCAAGATCGAAGGCGTTTCGGTTTACGTTTACCGTGGATTCAATCGTAGAATCCGCGTGACGGACCGCCTGCGTGATTCCTACTACGAAAGCGCACACTGGAAGCAGGCGGCCACGGAGCGAAAGAGCGTCGATGGATTCACTTGCAGCCAATGCGGCGATCGCAATCGCCTGCAAACCCATCATTGGCGATACGACCTGTTCAGCGAAGACATCTTGTTTGATCTTCAAACGCTTTGTGAGGGATGCCATGAGCGACTTCATCAGCGCCTGCGGGGATCGAAGGTCCATTTCCCAACATCGGTCACGCCGGTGGTTGCCAGGGAGCTTGGCTGGGCTGGATGAACGAAGACGCGGAAGATCTAAGCGACGGGGTTGGGACGCTTGGTGACAAAGAAGCGTCGACAAACGACAGCAGCCCAGTTTTCACTGGGCTGCGGCAAAGTTTTGCAGTGCCATTTCTGGCGATACAAGTTGGGCTTAGCTTGCCGTGACCGCAGCGAGATCGCGAATTCGTTTTGACCAAGCGTCAAAGTTCAAAGCGATCTCATCCATGATTCGACATGCTGGACCGCTTGGCGTTGACACGCCTTGCTCCCAATCCCGCAAGGTTGCCGCTGCAACACCAATGAACTCAGCAAAGATTGCTTGGCTCACGCTCAGTCGACGACGAATCTCCTTTACCTCGGCTGCTGAAAATGCCCGAGGGCTAAGATTCAATTTTACTTTCCTGACCGTAAGCAGTTCCGGCAAATCGGAAGTGCTTTCAGCGGATTCAAGCGTCTCTGTAAACCGACGAAGTCGATCCACCATTTCGCCACCAACAGTCTTTTTCTTATTTAGATCACCCATTTCGCTCTCCATCGTTTGAGTGCTTGTCTAACCACGTCTTCGTAATCTCCAAGTACTTCTTAATGCTTTTCTTCTCGTCCGCCGTTAAGTTTGCCTGTCGCGACTTAGGGTACGCCATCACCATCAAGACAATGTTGTGTTCCTGAAAATACGCGTAGCAAACCCTCGCCGCTCCACTCTTGCCAACATTCTGACTCGCATCTCCGAACCGCATTTTCCTGAGTCCTCCCGTACCGGGAATGACAGGCGGACCATCCGGCGATGTCATAATCACCACCTCTAAGGCCCATAAACTCAGTTCATCACTGTCGTTCCGGAAAATCGCTGACCAATCATCCTTGAACTCATCCAGATAGACGAAGGTAAGCAGATCCTCGGGCGACAATGAAGCTGGATGTTCGAGATCCCATTCTTGGCACATGGATTGAGCTAACGATTGCATTGGTCACCGTTCCCTAGTATCGACGTTACATCCAGGTTGTATCACTAAAGTATACGGGCTGACCATAGAGTTTCAAGCATTACGATCTGTTTCGTCCTGTTTTTGCCGCTTGAGCAACCATTCCGACCCGAATCGATCGTTTTAACTGGCCCAGCAGTGACGTGACCAAAAAAACTCCATCATGCCCTGCATAAGTCGAGCCGGTAATTGACCGTTTTTGGTGTCAGACACAGGCCCCAATTACCGCGAAACCGTGTAATTCGCCGTACTTCCGTGCGTCAGTTTGCGTCACGGTCAAAACGTTGGTATCTTGCGTGAAAACCACGGTCAAACGCCGTTTTTTAGCGGTTTCCCTTATAGGGAAAAGCACGTTTTGGGACCAGAAGGTCGCATGTTCGAATCATGTCGCCCCGACTGATTAGCCGCCGTATTTCATCAGAGATACGAGCGGCTTTTTTTGTGATGTTGTGGATTGGGTTTTGTGTTCTCGATGCCCTTGCCTGGCTAGAAGTTCTCTCCGGTCCACGCGACCGCAAACCCCCGAGTATTTGCTGGTGCTTGCTGGACTTTTGGCTGGCCACAACGAGCGGAAAGGTCACAAGGCATCTGGGTGCTGAAGAGATGAGCAACCGCGAAAGAAACGAAAGACGCGAAAGCGTTTGGTTGCCGTGCCAGGGAGTACAGACGGACCATCCGGCGATGTCATCAACACCACAACTAAGGCCCGTAAATTCAGTTCATTGATGTCGTTCCGAAACATAGCTGACTCATCATCCGTGAACTGATCTAGAACTCAGCTTGAATTAGGTACGTAGTCTTCTTCATTGAAAACGCTCATGCCCAAATTGCGATGCGCCTTACACGGTACCCCTTACACCAGAGCTATATGATCAAAAACAGAGCTCAAGAACACAGCTCAAGAACTAAAGCACTGGGAAGCGATCGCGATGTGCTGGGATGATTCGCAGGGGCGGTCAGCGATGACGGGCATCGCCGAGTTCGTTTGGGCGTTGGCGACCGGGCGTTGGTTATGCCTTGCCGCGGGATGCATTAATTTCGGATTCTCGGACGGTTGCCAAAGGTCTGGCATTGTTGGCGACCGTTAATGAAACGCACCGGTGAGTCGCGAATTGCATCGAAATGATTCCCCATGATGATACCGCTGCTATTCCTAACGATGATGCCGTTCTGCCCCTTCAGGTCTGGGGGACTTGGAGTGTGCCCATAGAATGAACATCCCGAAACGGTGAATCGCATGCACCGGTCCAACGACAGCAAGTTGCCGGGCATGCGAGGTTTTCCCTTGGCTTTGGGAGTGTGGTAAAACGCGATCGACTGCAGCTTTACCTCATTATTGCCCTGGAATATCGCACCATTAACCCAACAATCCATGTGCCCGTTGGCTAAGTGGTAAACCGGTCCACCGCCACCCGGTCCTGCTCCGGCACTCGCTCCCGCAGAGAATCCAGTTCGGCAGTTGACGATTTCAAAGTTGTTGAGGTAGACCCCTTCGTTCGGTCCTTCCCAATCGATACCGGTTTCAAAACCCAGCACATACAGATTTGACAAGAAGTGTCGGATAGGCCCCGAATTACGCGGGCTGTCACATTGAATCCCATAAGCTGATGAACGGGACTTTCCAAGAATGTCAGTGTGGGAAATGTCCAAACCGCCTGGATTTGTGATCCAGATTCCTTTGTCCCAATAGTTGTCGATCGTCGCTTTGGAAAACTGGTCCCAACCCCGAATCTCGACGTTTGAAATTGTTGTCTTCTTTTGCGGGTTCGCTCTCATCACGGGCCACTCAAGGCGCAGCGCCGTGCCGCCTCCGTTCTCTACAGCTGTCGCGAGTGTCAGATTACGCAATTCAAAGACCGTGATGTCGTTTGAACCAACGCCACTGCCGCGTACGTCAATGCCACCCGATTCCGAAACCCATTTTAGAATCGAGTGCGCTTTCCCTTCGCCCACCATACTGATTGGCTTTCCCGAAATTGAAATGGGCGAACTAAGCACGTAAACACCAGATGGGAAAAACAGTGCACCGCCACGATTAACGCTGGGGCTTTTGAAATCCGGGATCGCATCAATTGCGTCCAGGATGGCCCTCGTATCGTCCGTTTTTCCGTCTCCCCGCGCACCATAGTCCTTGACGTTGTAAGTGGCCCGAATCGCCGCGTTGCCGTCATCGCCATAGGTACAAGATGACCCACCGGCCCCGATCAAATAACATTGCATCAGTCCCAATAGCGAGAGTGTCATCGCATGTCGACGCGGCATTTTGCTCATCTTTAAACATCCTTGGGCTCCGCAGCAGGGGGCCGCGAGGTGGCGGGAGGGGTTGGCTTGCGGGCGAAGAGAAGAGGAACGCCGCAACGCCTATGCATGACGTCGTTACCCAGCATCATCGGCTGAGGTCCGACCGCATTGGAGGCGCGTTCCATGCAAGGGCAACACTGTAGCCTCGCGCCCCAGGCTTTGCCAGTCAGGCTCATTGAGCGCCAGGGGCAACTCAGTTTTTCAAACCGGAGACCGTATCACCGTATCGCCGTAGCGAAGCTCGCGTAGAGCTTCGGCGATTGCATGGTACCCGAACGCCTACGCGGCGATCGCTACTTTACTGACGGCGCTTCAAATTGAACAACCGATTTGCCCTGCGTGGCGGTAGTCTTGCAAGCGAATGC
>CAYVAN010000091.1:12342-18035 GCA_964449225.1 uncultured Rhodopirellula sp. | reverse complement strand
ATGAGTGAAACTTAGAACCACTTCACCGGTGGGTACGTCGTTTTCACGTCCTAGGCATGCTTTACCGTGCTGCAAACCGGAAACGAAACTGCGCATTTTTGTGATGAATGGAAAGGTGATTTCGGCAATAATAGTGTCTAGGCTGACGTTTGGTTTTCCTCCAAATACCGGAATACACGACATAGCCACACATTTGCCCTGCCGCGTCTAGCGTAGCAGCCGGTCGCCATCATCAATGCGAGCGGGAGGCATTCATCATTTTTTTCGGGAGTCCTTCAAGATGAACAAGAACTTGTCCAAGATCCGTGGTTTCACGCTCGTGGAACTGCTGGTCGTCATCGCGATTATCGGAGTGTTGGTTGGCTTGCTGCTGCCCGCAGTCCAAGCCGCTCGCGAAGCCGCTCGCCGCATGAGTTGCAGTAACAACTTTAAGCAGTTGGGGTTGGCGATGCACAACTATCAATCCGCGTTCTCGCGATTGACGACGCAGGGGACCGGCACGAAATCAGGTACCGCCGACGGACCACTCGACCCAGCGGGTCACATCTATCAAGTCTTCAACGAGCATAACGCGATGCAATTAAGCGCTATGGTAGGGATGACGCCATTTTTTGAACAGCAAGCACTTTGGGAGCAGATCTCCAATCCGCTTTGGATCGACGCCAACGATAACGGCACGGTCGATGCTGGCGAGCAGTATCCAGCGATGGGGCCTCATCCGCTAACCGGTGGAGTTGTTTACACGCCCTGGCTGACTGAAGTTGCGACATTGCGTTGCCCTAGCGATCCTGGCACCGGCCTTCCAGCGAAAGGGCGGAGCAATTACGCGTTTTGCTTGGGCGACTCTCAACGCACCGAGGCCTCCGGTGCTCGCAACGCTCGTTTAGAAGTAGACGGCGGCCACGCATTCGGTTGGGATCCCGATGGTTTCGTTGTCAACGCGAAAGCCGCCCAACGCGGTATGTTCGGCAAGCATTATGAGGGGCGGTTCAGAGATGCATTGGATGGTCTCTCAAATACGATCGCTATGGGTGAAATTGCTACCTACCTTGGCGACCGCGACGTTCGCACCAGTGCTGCGAACCGTGGAAACTCTCACCTTGCAGTCGTCAATTGCGATAACGATCCCGATCCACTCCGCCCACAGTTCTGGGAAGCAAGCGTGCCTGTTGATGTCGATACAACGAGGCCAGCGGAAGCACGTGGTTTCCAGTGGGCTGTCGCAAACATGATGCAAACAGGCTTCGTCACAGTGAAACCTCCAAACTCACTCACATGTGCAGGGAATGCACGCCAAGCCGGTGTGTACGGAGCAAGCAGTAACCATCAAGGCGGTGCTCACGTTTTGATGGGTGATGGAGCCGTGAAGTTTATCACGGACTCAATCGAAGCTGGTAACCAATCGGCTCCCAATGTTCGGACAGGCACCGGGGTTGGCGTGGCGAGTCCCTATGGATTGTGGGGATCACTTGGTACGCGTGCATCGAAAGAAGTCATCGACGAAGAGTTCTGAGTGACAAGCGTCGGGCTGTTCAGTGAAGCACCCTGGGCTTCTTCCAGGGTGCTGAAGCGGCCTTCAAGATTGAAGCGGAGTCGCTATGCCAGAAACCATCTCGCAGTCGCACGCGGCTTCGTGGGAAAGGGTTACTCTGGCTAGCCGCTGAAAGGTTAGCCGGATGGCACTGACCTTGAAAAAACAGGCCGAATGGAGCCCAAGTGATATCAATGCACTACCATGTCGGATGTCGCTTGGGCTCCATTGGGCCTACGAGGCGATTGTTGTTCCTTTGTTTGCTTCATCGTTGAAGCAATGGAATCTCATCCACAGTTCTCTTGTTCAAAAAACATTGCCTCACCAGTGGTGAAGCATTTGACTGTCACCTCAACAATTACTCACGAGTTGTATTATGTTGCTAAGAAATGTTTGTCTGTTTTTCGCGTTCGGTTCTCTATTGGCAATCGGATGCGGTGACGAATCCAATACCGTGATTGCACCGCCTGAAGGGGCGCGTGAAATGACGGCCGAGGAAATAGAAGAATTCAACGCGAACGCCGCAAGCGATATGGAGCCCGTCATTCGAGACTAAGCGTTGGCAGCGATGACCAAGTTAGCTAGTGCGATGGAAACGCCGGCGGTATTGCCCCGGCGTGCAATCGGCGTTGCGGCGGAACGCGGTCACTAAATGTGCTGCGGTCTTGTAGCTGACCATATGGGCAATCTTTTCCAGGCTGTAGGATGTCTCCGCTAGCAGCATTCGAACGCGATCGATACGAACCCGTTCGATCTCTTCGCGAGGAGTTCGTGAAAGCACTTGTCGGAACCGGCGTTCCAGAGTCGCTCGTGAATACGCCGTAGCCCGCAAGACATCTTCGACACCAATGCCGTCACATGCGTTGGATCGTATGAATTGCACCGCCGCGGCTAAGTCCGAATCTTCGATTGCCATCACATCGGTGGACATACGAATGGATAATCGAACTGGCGGAATCAGCACTGGTTGTTTCGTCGGTACTGCCCCTGACATTAGCTCGGCCAACGCAGCGGCCCCCTCAAAACCAATTCGATGCGCATCGGGTTCAATACTGGTCAGGGGTGGATTCGCCAAATCGCAGATGACTTCGTCGTCATCAACACCCAACACAGCGATTTGATCAGGCACCTTTAGTCCCGCCCGACGGGCGGCTCCCAAAACTTGCCTGCCACGCATGTCATTGCATGCGAAGACACCTAAAGGCTTTGGTTGATCCTGCAACCAAAGCTCAAGCGCAATGTCATCTAGTTCTCCGCCCAATTCGGATGACAGGGTTCCGACCGTATTATCAGAAGTACCAAGGCCATCGCGTTCCCCCGGAATGTTTCGGCCCGGCGATTCCCCAGCTGCATCGGTCAAGACGCGATAGTCACGAGTGTTGACTCCCTTTTCCTTGCAAACGGAAAGAAACGCATTTCTTCGCTCGTCTGAAAAATCAATACCGTCATAGCCGCAAAACGCCAGCTCCCGAAACCCTCGCTGTTGAAAATGCTCGACCGCCATCCTGGCGCAGGCTTCGGAATCCGTGTTAAATGCGACGCCGTTTTCGGGGACAAAGGTACCTCGCAAATCTACGACGGGCACACCAAACTGCTGGACGGAATCGGCGATCATCCGCGTTTCGCTTCTGGCAATGATACCGTCAAACGATTGACGCTTCACCACATCGGGAATGTCCTCTTGTAAACCTCGTTCAACGTGCAAAACATGCCACGGCCCATGTGCTCGCATGTACGAGGCAATTCCCATCAGGCAATTTCGCCCATACGCTCGGGACGATTCAATCAACAGAAGCACATGAGGCATTTCGGGAATGCCATTCAATCGCTGCGAGTTATCATTCATTTTTACGCTACTGGTCGCTTGGTCGCCTAACAAGTTTTATTGCGTTAATTCCGAACTACGAAAGACCGGAACTATGCGCGTCCCGCACAATGTACACCAAAAAATGACAAATCATTCGTTTGCGGCAATTGTGATACGAAAAGAGGCCCCCAAGCAACGCGTAGTGCCTCTACGTCGTTTAGACTTTGGTCGAGTGGTACATGTGGGCGAATTCATTTGCATCATGCAGGCAAGATCCATTGGGTCCGCGCCATGCGATTAGGCTACGATCTTTTCAGCCGCAGATATCAGTCGCAGATAAATGAAAACTGCTCTTTAAGAAACGTCGGAAGGGGCATCCGTTTAGTGATGGACATTAAAATGAGTCAAGTAAAAGCGTGGTCTGAACCCGTTTCCATTCCCACCTATGGGATTGGCCAACCCGATCGCAATCCAATGTTTTTGGAAAAACGTGTCTACCAGGGATCCAGCGGCGCGGTCTATCCGTTGCCGGTGATCGACCGGATCGATGACGAAAAACAGGACAAGATTTGGCAGGCGACTTATCTAGAGAACCAGTTTCTGAAGATCATGATTCTGCCCGAATTGGGCGGTCGGATTCACATGGCGCTGGACAAGACCAATGACTACCACTTTGTTTATCACAACCAAGTGATTAAGCCAGCATTGGTTGGACTAGCCGGACCTTGGATCAGTGGTGGAATTGAATTCAATTGGCCGCAACACCATCGCCCCAACACCTACGGGCCGGTTGACTCCACAATCAAAGAAAATGAAGACGGATCATGCACCGTGTGGTGTCACGAAATCGATCGGATGCATCGAACCGAATGCCGACACGGCTTTACGCTGCACCCTGATTCGGCGTATTTGCAAATTGATGCAAAGCTCTTTAACCGAACAACATTGCCGCAAACATTTTTGTGGTGGGCCAACCCGGCGGTGTCAGTCGGCGACGACCACCAATCCATTTTCCCGCCTGATGTCAGCGCGGTGATGGATCACGGCAAACGTGATGTGTCAAACTTCCCGATTGCGACGGGGACCTATTACAAAGTCGATTACGGCCTGGGTTCCGACACGGACGAAAATGGCAATGCAGGAACCGATATCTCTCGCTACCGAAACATTCCGGTTCCAACGTCCTACATGGCGGCAAAGAGTGATTACAACTTCGTGGGCAGTTACGACCACGGACACCAAGCAGGCTTGCTGCATATTTGCGATCACAACGTTAGCCCCGGCAAAAAGCAGTGGACTTGGGGCAACGGCGAATTTGGCCAGGCTTGGGATCGACATTTGACAGACGAAGACGGTCCTTACATCGAATTGATGTGCGGTGTTTACACCGACAACCAACCGGATTTTACTTGGTTGATGCCGGGCGAACAGAAAGCGTTCACTCAGTACTTTATGCCTTACAAGGGCATCGGACTTATTGGCAACGCGACGATTGAAGCCGCCGTCGGGATGTCGGTCGAATCAGGCGTTGCAACAATCCGAGCGTATACGACCGCCAAGCAAGTCGATGCGGAAGTCCGCTTATCCCTAAAGCAACAATCGGGGCAAGAATCGCTGGGAACATCGAAGTTCAATTCGTCACCGGCAGACCATTTTGAGTGTGAGTTTTCAGTCCCAACCGACGCGGCGCTCAGTGATCTGACGGTTTCAGTTTCTGATTCAAATGGACGCGTTTTGGTCTCGTTTACGCCGCCGAAGTCAAAGCACGAGATTCCAGAAGCGGCCAAGGAAATCGACGTTCCCCAAAAACTTGATAACACCGAAGCCTTGTTCTTAGCCGGGCAACATCTTGAACAGTATCGACACGCAACCCGCCAACCGATGGACTATTACGACGAGGGGCTCAAACGCGATGAAGGCGATGCACGCTGCAATAACGCGAAGGGAAAGTTGTTGGCACGGCGAGGCTGCTTCGAGGAATCGATTCCTTACTTCGAGAAATCCATTGAGCGTCTGACTCGCCACAACCCAAACGCTTATGATTGTGAGCCCTTGTACAACCTGGGACTATCGCTTCGTGCATTGGGTCGCCTTAGCGATGCCGGGCGTGCGTTTGGCAAGGCAAGCTGGGGCAGTGCTTGGCAAGTCCCGGCGTTGTTTGAAATGGCCCGCTTGGCGGGACGACTGGGTAATCACGACGAGGCCCTTGCCCGGTGTGAGCGATGTCTGGAAATCCAGGCCAATCACGACCAAGCCCGGCACCTGTGGGTTTCGCTTCATCGCGGCACTCCGAAGCACCAGGAATTAATAGAGAGATTTGTCGAATCAAACCCATTCTGTTTCGGAGCTTTGTAC
>CAYVAN010000091.1:0-12332 GCA_964449225.1 uncultured Rhodopirellula sp. | reverse complement strand
GTACGAACAGGCCGTTGCATCGGGCAACTACGAAACCTACGACGCTCGCTGTCGGGATGACGAGAACACTGCGATCGAATTGGCGATCGATTACGCAGCATTTGGCGATGACGCCACTGCGGCAAGCGTGCTTGAACGATTGCTTTCCCGATCACCATCAACATCGTGCATGGCTCACTATCATCTTGCCAAACTCTATACGAACCTTGGTCGCGACCACGATGCGGAGAGCCAACGCGTGCTTGCTAGGTCGGCGGAATCATTGATGTTTGCCAATAAGCTTGAAGACATTCCAGTGCTTGAAGCGGCAGTGGCTGCCCAGGGTAATTCGCAGTGTGATTTAAAGGCTGGCGATGAACAGGGCGGTGACTCCGTGGCGTCGTACCAGCTGGGTAACCTTTGGTATGACCGACGGCAATACGATAAGGCGATTGCTTGCTGGGAAGACTCCAAACGAATCGATCCATCTTTCCCAACGGTTTGGCGAAATCTTTCACTGGCTTATTTGAATCAACAGGGCGACAGCGACGCTGCCTGGGAATCGATGGAGCAAGCTTTTGAGCTAAACCCGAGTGATGCTCGCGTGCTATTCGAACTAGATCAGCTTGCGATTCGACTGTGCCATTCGCCCGCGAATCGCCTGGAACGGCTGAAGCAATATCCCGATTTGGTAAACAGTCGCGATGACCTTTATTTGCAGTGGGTCACACTGCATAACTTAGTCGGCGATCATCAATCCGCCTTAGGTGCATTGCTTCACCGCAGCTTTCATCCATGGGAAGGTGGCGAGGGTAAGATCCCACTGCAATATGCGACCGCATTAACACAGTTGGGACGAGAAGCATTTAGCAAAGATCAACTTGAACGTGCGGGGCAGCTGCTGGATCAGGCAACGCATTGGCCAGAGAATCTTGGCGAAGGGAAACTGATCGGAACCCAAGAAAACAACATCCACTATTGGCTCGGGTGTGTTGCCGAGCAACAAGGCGACACATCGGGTGCTCAAGAGTGGTTCCGAAGGGCCAGTGCGGGGCCGAGCGAACCGACCTCTGCGATGTACTACAACGACCAGCCGCCAGACATGGTTTATTACCAGGGGCTGGCGTTTGAAAAACTTGGTTTGATAGACGAAGCGAAAACGCGTTTCCAAAAGTTAATTGATTACGGTAACCAACATATCGGCGAGGTCGTCACCATCGATTACTTTGCGGTTTCGTTGCCAGACTTCTTGGTGTTTGATCCCGATATTCAGCAACAGCATGTGATCCATTGCCGGTACATGATGGCGCTGGGATCTCTTGGCCTGGGTGAGTCGGAAAAGGCAAATGAGTTGTTCTCGGAAATCCTTTCTGAACAACCTGGTCACCTTGGTGCTAGTCTCCACCAGGCGGTTTCGTGTTCTGCGGTGAGTTAGAAACACATCTCGAAGAGAGTAGCCGGGTTTGTCCCAAGCTCAATCTGGCTCACTTTGCAAACACGTCCGCCGAACGAGGTACATCGAACGAGGTACATCCAACGAGGTACATCCAACGAGGTTGTGATAACCTCGGCTACCTTTAACGAAGACAACTCAAACTGAAAGAATCGAAGTGGCACTCAACGAAGATTCCGATGCCTCACTGAACGTTCGTTTTATATGGATGATCTGCTTTGTCGCCGCGATGGGTGGGCTTCTGTTTGGTTACGATTGGGTGGTGATTGGCGGTGCCAAGCCGTTCTACGAACCCTATTTCGGAATCTCGGATTCCCCAACCTTACAGGGTTGGGCCATGAGCACCGCGCTAATCGGTTGCCTTCTGGGAGCCGTCGTTAGCGGCGCGCTTGCGGATCGGCTGGGCCGAAAACGCCTGCTGTTAGTCGCCGCATTCCTGTTCACATTGTCGGCGGTCGGAACCGCGCTCAGCAATGACTTTACTTGGTTCAACATTTTTCGTTTCATTGGCGGGATCGGGATCGGTTTAGCATCGAACCTTTCGCCCATGTACATCGCAGAGATCGCACCGGCAAAGTCGCGCGGGCGATTGGTATCCATCAATCAATTGACGATTGTCGTCGGCGTTCTGGCCGCTCAGATTGTAAACTTGTTGATCGCGGATCAGGTCGTCGAGAACGCTACTGCGGAAGTCATTCGCCAATCTTGGAACGGAACGGATGGTTGGCGTTGGATGTTTGCCGCAGAAACGGTTCCCGCAGCAGCATTCTTTTTCATGATGTTTGTCGTTCCTGAAAGTCCCCGCTGGTTGGTTCGTGATGGCCAAGATGATAAGGCCAAGTCGGTGTTGCAGCGGGTTGGCGGCGCGACGTATGCCGAACAAGAATTACGTGAAATCAAAGATTCGATTGGTAAAGAATCACAGACGAAGGTAGCTCTTTCAGAGCTATTCGAACCCAAGATTAGAAAGATTTTGGGGCTAGGGATTTTCCTGGCGGTGTTCCAGCAGTGGTGCGGAATCAATGTGATCTTCAATTATGCCCAAGAGATTTTTTCTGCGGCGGGCTACGACGTTGGATCCATCATGTTCAACATCGTGATCACTGGCATTGTAAATTTAGTGTTCACCTTTGTCGCGATCTTTACCGTCGACCGATTTGGGCGACGTGGATTGATGCTAGTGGGTTCCTTGGGTTTGGCAATCATCTACGGAATTCTAGGGAGCTGTTATTTTGCGGAAAGTCAGGGCGTCCATGTGCTGGTGTTAGTGCTTAGTGCGATTGCTTGTTACGCCATGTCATTGGCACCCGTCGTTTGGGTTTTCCTATCTGAAATCTTCCCCAATCGAATTCGTGGAGCCGCGATGGCCGTTTGCGTTTTCAGCCTCTGGTTAGGTTGCACGGCACTGACCTTCACCTTCCCAATCCTCAACGACAAACTGGGTGCCCACGGGACATTCTGGCTTTACGGTGTCATCTGCGCGGTCGGCTTCTTCGTTATCTTGTTGAAGCTTCCCGAAACCAAGGGCAAGTCGTTGGAAGAAATCCAAGAGTCGCTGATCAAATAGATTCCCTCAGGCTGATCACAAACGCTGCATCAATTCGTAGCGGAACTCGCCAAGAGTTTCGGCAGCAGGCCCTCATAGCAAAGCCGAAAGTCTTGGCGACTATCGCTACTTAACTTTCCCAAACTGCCGACCACCTGCGACGACAGGCTCTTCGTTGGAAAGGCGGATTGATTATCCCTTCTATTCTGATTGCGGTGGGTTATCGGGTTTAAGGCATCCGCTGGATTTGCTGCTCATGGATCTGCCAAAAATTGACGATTCCTTCAAGAGTCGGCACTCCCACTGATTTGTTTTGCTGGCAAATGGACGTATCGACCTGAGCCAAGGCCTTTCGTATCGATCTTGGATCTAAATCAGCGTCCTGATACCCTCGCGGAAGCTACCAGAGTACGGCGTCCCACCTAGAAGAATCCCGAATCGTTCGCTTAGGAAAACAGTGATCAGTTCGGCCCACCTGATTTCCCTCCCCCCCGCTTCGTTTCGATCCACTCGGTGCATCCGAGGACACTTTCATGTGCCCGATGATTGCATTCTGACCAGCATTTTCTAAGCCAAAGAATTTGCGACGTGCGTCGATACATCACGTGAATTACGGACATAGATATGAGCAAGCCATTGGTCACATCGCGTCGCCGCGCGTCGTTGTTTCTTTCTCTGATGCTTGGCGTTTCGTTAACAAGTCTTGGCCGAACAGGATTCGATCAAGCTTGGGCTGAACCACGCGAACTGACGCCAATCGATGTTTCCTTTGAATCGCTCGACAAGAAAGTTTCCTTCCAGACTGATTTTCCAGGCGGCAAGATCGACCGATTGGTCGAACGCGGCGCAGATGAGTTTGAAATTGTAATCAAGCCCGAGGTCGAACCGATCAACGACAGTGCTTGGTATGCGTTTCGGGTTCAATCGACTGATAATCAAGAAATCGATATTCGGCTTCGGTACGAAGGCGGATCGCATCGCTATGCGCCCAAAATCAGTCACGATAGAAAAACGTGGAAGAGCGCAGATCAAATGATCGTTGCACGTCATCCCGGTGGCCGCGAAGTCACGCTGCGAGTTCCCGTCAGCGAAAAAGCGCTATGGGTTTCTGGACAAGAGATTGTCAGCAATCGTGAAATTCAGAATTGGATTTCAATGCTCGCTGACAAACCCTACGTCGACGATAACGTGATCGGCGAATCAGTTCAAGGACAACCGCTGTATCAAATGCAAATTGGAAATGCGGATGCCCCAGATTCCATCTTCATTCTCTCGCGACAGCATCCGCCCGAAGTGACGGGCACGATCGGCATGATGCATTTCGTGGAGGTCATTTCTGCTGACACGAAACTTGCGAAAGAGTTTCGCGAAAAGTTTTTAACCGTGGTCGTTCCAATCGCCAATCCCGATGGCGTCGAACATGGATACTGGAGAGCCAATGCGAACGGCGTTGACCTCAACCGCGATTGGCAACACTTCACCCAACCCGAAACAGCGGCAATTCGTGACGAGTTAATTCGATTGACTGAGCGAGAGAATGGACGTCCCTGGTTGTTCCTGGACTTCCACAGCACTTACAACGAATTGTTTTACACCGCCCCAAGGGAAAACAATCTTTTCCCACGTGGTTTTACCAAGCAGTGGCTGGCCGCAATCGATAAACGAATGCCTTCGTTTGACGTATTGCGTGATGACGCTCACAATGCCCACCGAGCGACCAGCAAGTCCTGGGTCGCGAGAGAGCTTGGTATTCACGCGATTACCTATGAATTCGGTGATGAGACCGAACGAGAACGCATTCGCGAGATCGCTGAAGCATCCGCTAAAGAGATGATGAAACTGTTGCTAAAATTCAAAGACGTGGATGCAAGCTGATGAAACTTTGATTGCGAATGATTCACCCTCTGAAGGCGATCATCGTTTGCGCACAGGTATTGTTTGTGTTCTCTTAGCGCACGTCATCTGGGGATTTTTTCCACTCTATTGGCGATTGCTAGATTCAATTTCCGCAGTTTCGCTGACTGCGCACCGAATCGTTTGGTCATTCCTGATTGCGTCACTTTTGTGCTCCGCGATCAGGCCGCTTCGATCTCGTCTTTGGTGTCGGCATCCACGTAAAACGCTCGCGATTCATGCGGTAGCTGCCGTGATGATTGGAATCAATTGGCTGGCGTTTCTCTACGCTGTCAACTCTGGTCATGTGTTGCAATCGGCACTTGGTTACTACATCAATCCACTGGTCAATGTGATGTTGGGTGTGGTGATTTTGAAAGAACGATTGACGTTTCTGCAAACCTTTGCGGTAGTCTTAGCGGCAATCGGCGTCTGCGTGATGAGCCTGGTTGGCGAAGGGATTCCGTGGCTGTCATTGGTGATGGCGTTCTCGTTTGGTTTCTATGCACTGCTCAAAAAGCAGGCATCGCTCGGTGCGATCGAGGGCCTAACCTTGGAAACAGGAACCTTGCTACCGTTTGCGTTGTGCTACTTGCTTTTATTATCGCCCAGCAGCGCGCCGGGTGCGGGAAATGATCCGTCGCTAACCGCTGCCTATTCAGCATCGACCTGGGCCATGCTGGTGTTCGGCGGCGCATTAACCTTAAGCCCGCTGGCGTTATTCGCCTTCGCAGCGCCTCGGGTTCCATTATCGATGATTGGAATCCTGCAATACATCGGACCTACCCTTCAGTGGATTTGCGGAGCGGTATTGCTATCCGAGCCCGTCAGCAATTCAAAGCTAGCAGGATTCGGTTTCGTCTGGGCAGGAGTGTTCGTGTTTGTCCTCAGTGGATTGCGACAAAGGAACGCTTCTTAGAATCAGACGTGCGCGCAGTGACTGTGTTTCAATTTCTGGTGTTGGTAAAGGAACCCCTCTAGGTCGATTTCACGCCGTTCGACTCGTTGCCAAAGTTGATTCAAGTCATAATCGGAGGCACAACAATTTCTTTTCGCCACGGATATAGAGGCGATCGCCCGCGAGGGCAAAGTGCGAAAAAAGTTCTACTGATTCATCAAAAATTCTTAGCCGTGACACAATCCGGCTGTTATCGCCAGTTGTCATCAGAATCAGCTCTCCTTTTGCGGCAATCAATAGATGGGTCTCTGACGCTGCCATCGCGGCGTAGTCGCCGAACACTTTGTCACGGAGCCGAAGTTGATGGTTTAGCCCATCCGATAGATCAAGGCAGAACAGCAGGTTTTTAAGGCAGAACAAAGAATCGCCGACCACAACCGGTGTGCTCATGTCGTTTCGTAATCGTTTGTACTCAGCGATGGGTGTGTCCTTAATCACTCCATTTGATTTGAATGAATAAACTCTACAGCCATTGTTTTCGGTAGACACAACCAAACGGTCTTTCCACGCAACCGGCGTTGGCACATTAAAGTCGCCTTCATATTCGGGTGTCACGCTCCAGAGACGCTTTCCAGTTTCTGCATCCCACCCACCCAGCGTCGTTGCATCATGCCCAACGATTTGCTGTGTTCCACCGAAATCGCCAACAATGAATGAACCGTAGCCAGGTGGACGTCCCGGGGCTTGCCAGATGGTGCGACCCGTCATGGCATCTAAAGCTACAACGGAGGCATCAGCAGCCCCCGGTGCAACGAACAGCTTTCCGTCGCAAATGAGAGGCGACGCACAATAGCCCCAGGGCAACTTTACATCGATCGGATAATCGAACCGAAAGTTTTTCTCCCAAATCAACTCGCCATCTCGAGCATCCAAACAAAGAAAGTGGCCCAGAGCACCTTGAAAGTACACTCGCCCGTTCCAAACCAAAGGTGTCGCTCTGGGTGAATTTCCATAATCCAAAGATGCGAGGGCGACACGTTTCACCTCCCAAACTAATTCACCACTGTCAGCGTCAAGGCATCGATAGACATCGTGAAAGTCTTCGACGTCCCGATCACCAAAGTAAATACGATCGCCAACCACGGCCAAGCCACCCAGCGCGACGCGGGGCATTGGCAGCTCCCACAGCAAATCTGGTTGATCTGAAAAGGCAGACGGTAACCAGTCAACGCGACCGTTTCGGTAACGCCCGCGCCATCCCGGCCAATCACCGTTGGCCGAATTTACTTTTTTTTTTCGTTGACGACTTCGGTTGCCGGTACAAAACCAATCAGTGACTCCAGTGCATCCAACACATCCGGCTTTACCGAAACCGCTTGGACCGCTTCATAGAGAATCTTAGCTTGGCTATCCGAAAGACTTTCGTTAACAAAAAGGGTCACAAAAGGAACCGGAGCAGTTCGGGCTACGACTCGCAGAGCTCCTTTCTTGATCGTCCCACATCCTTCTAGCAACGGCTTCGCGTAGCTTGAAATGACGGCAGCTGTTTTAGAATCCGGGCCTAGATCAATCACTTCGCAGGCACCATCACTACAAGCTTGATTCACTTTCTGATTCGAGTCCTCGATCTGCACATTAGCTTTGTCCAGCAACGCGAGTACTGCCGCCGACTTTTCCTCAGCTTCTGACGGGCCAAAGATAATCGTGTAGCCCTTCAAGTCATCCACTCGCTGGGCGGGGTCATCGGCGTTGACAACAATCAAGCCGTGCTGCGTTGTCTTGCCCTGTTGGTCAGTCAGCCGGTACATCGGCGTTGCGTTGATCTTAGCATCAGCCAAGTCCGACTGCACAACAGACCGTTTGCCGATCACTATATCAGCACGTCCTTGTGTTTTACGTAGCGCTTCAGCGAGCGACTGCGCATGAACGACCTCAACCTTCCGATCGAGTGACGACTCTAGGTGAGCTCCCAAAACTTCGTACTTGCGTTGTGCGTAGCCTTTCACACAAGGACAAGAAAGTGGAGCCGCTAACGGATCCATGACCACCAAAGCCAACGGTTCATCAACTCGTTTTGTAGTATCAGCTTTGCTGATGCCGCTTCCACAAGCGATTACCAATGCCGCAAATGCGGCGAAAAATTTCAAGTGTCTCATTATACGAACCTAATTGGATGATTCTGAAGTCGCGGCCTTAGCAGGTTTGGTGCTCGAGGAATCCTCTGCATCTTTATCTTCGTTGGCCAAATTGCTTTGAACCTCTGAAGACGCTGCCTCCGACTTCTCTTCAATTTTTACCCGAGCGTCGACCGAATCTTCCGCGTTCGTTGGACTCGAGTCGGTACCTGCTGGCTCCTCGGTGCTGCCGGTATCCGATGCCGGTTTCGGCTGCATGACTTTGATATGGTTGCGCGTAATGTCCAACATGTAAATGTTGTCGTTGACCGGTGAAACGGCGATAGAAACGTTCTCACACCCAGGAACCAAATCCACTGCCCCGATGTAAGAGATCAACTGACCACTCGCGTCAAACTGTTTGATTCGCCCCACGGATGATTCCGCAGTGAAAACGTGTCCTTCTTTGTCAAAGCAAACATTCATTGGGTTACAGCAGCTACCGAAGCCTTCGATGCCTGTTCGATCAGATTTTCCCCAGTGGCTAATCTCTTTTCCATCCAGATCGTAGTGGCCCACGCGGAACCGACTATTTTCGGCAACAAAAAGCCCTTCATCCGAACACTGAACATCCATTTGACCACAGCAACCGACCAAACCCTTAATGATGATTTTTCCATTCGAAAGATCGCGGTCTGTGCGCCAAAGCTCGTAACCAAATCCTTGAATTGCTTGGGCTGATACAAAAAGATAATCCGGTGAAGAACTAATCGATGAGATTTTCAACTTCCACTGAATCATTCTCTCAATCTCTTCGGAAATTTCTTCCTCGGTTGGTCCAGATTGTTCAGCACTCTTCTCTTCGTCAGGGTTTTCTTTTTCCTTCTCTTTCTGTGCCTTGAGCTTGGCAAGTTTTACTTTCAATCTTTCGATTTGTTGCGGCAAGGCCTGTAAGAATGCGGATTCAAACGAAGTCAGTTCCCCCTTTGCCCGATTAGCCTCAATCGCTACCAAAATCGTTTCATACTGTGTAATCGATGCAGTGAGGGCGGGTATGCTAACGATTCCCGTTGACTTTTCCAGATTGGTGATCGCGATACGACGCAATTCTTCATTATCCGAACTGAGTCGCTTCACGTGTGGTGACGCAGCGGTTCGTATCAGGTTGCCCTGGTCGTCGTAACAGAAAATCTTGCCCACACCACCAACGATGATGTTGCCATTTTCAGCCACGGTAATCGCCTCCGGCTTAATGTCGATATCCCAGGACTCGACCAAATTACCATCATCGTCAACGACGCAAACTTTTCCCGGACCATCACCGCAAGCTGCGACGATCTCTCCTCGTTGATTGAGCCCAAAAGCATTAATCTTGAAGCTCTCATCAATTCCTTTGATCGTAATAATTCCCGCTGGACGATGAGTCGCACGATCATCGAAGTTCGCCTCCTTAGACAAAGCGAAGCCAGCGGAAGTGAACAGAAAAACAGCAAGAAAAACTAAACGCATCGGGGGCTCTACAAAGAACAAATGGCAAAAGCGAGATTATAGACCGTTTAACGGCATTCTTGCAGGTTTCCTCTAAATTAATCCGCTCGAAGAAATCTCTTGACGGTTTGTGCTGGCGCGGTGTTTGATTTGATGAGGGCCTGTTACGCCCGCCATTGGGTTTTATCGAGGTTGAAAAGGGGCGTTTGAATGGTGCCCCTGGGGAATCATGGCTTGAGTTGCCCAGATGTTTCCAGGATGAAGTTGATCGCATCCAGTCTTCGCTGCATCGCCGAACCGAGTCGATCGAGCTTGTTCAAGTATTGCTTCTGGGCTGACAACCACTCACGCCACTGGGAAGAATTTCGCTTGCAAAAATGCGGCCCCAACAGCAGAGCTGCGTTACGATTGACTCCTTGATAAGCCGGATCAACGCAATCAACGCCCCTCTTGAAACGAAGGATGGTGTATCGCCAGCATCCATCGGCGAATTGCTCGTCGACCAAGTGAAACCCTCGATCGATCGCCCATTCTCGCAACAATTCAGAATTTCGGTTGGGCTGGACGACGACGTTGCTTGGAACTCGATCAGGAAAAGCGGTCAAGATTCGAACCATCGATCTTGCTCCCATTCCGCAAAGACTGACACCAACGGCCTCGTGTGTTGACAATCAAGCGAACCCTTCGGCCAACCGCACTTCGGATGCCAAATCCGCAAGCGTCCTGCGAGAATTTTCAAACGGCTGACGTTTGTTTTCGATCGCAATGCCGCAATCAATTCGTCCAGCACTTAGCAGTGCTTTAAGCAGGTGACCGTGGTCTGATCCTATATCTGCGTGAATGGGCCAACGAATTTGGCGGGCCACCGTTTTTAGACGTTCATCAAGACGAGGCATGATCGATTCAAAGAAGTGGCATAGGCTACGATGCCGGTTTAGTTAGCAACCCCATTGTGGTCAGCAATCCCAGCCCGGCAACCTAAATGCGTTAGGGAGTCATCAACAAGATGGCCAAGTCATCCGGCTTTCCGGGAACACCCGCGTCAGCTTGTTCCATACGATCGGTTGCCAACTTGACCAATGAGTTCATGCGATCAAGCGGACGTCCAACGCGTGCGATCGCTGACACTTCGCTAAGGTGCAAGTTATCAAATAGCCCGTCGCTGGCAATGACGATTGAATCACGAGCAGATAACGTAACAGCGGGACCGATTTCGATATGCATGCTACGTGATCCAACAAGGTTTGAAACGACATGACGTTCGTCATGATGCATTGCGTCCGTTTCATCAATCATGCCTGACTCGATCGCGTAGCCGACCGGTGAATGCGACATGGACTTCCAGCGGATGGCGCCGCGTTGACCAACGATCAATGCCATCGAATCGCCGACTTGGTATCCTCGTGCGATTCGATTCCGGACTTCCACGATTGAAATCGTAGTGGCAGCGCCCGTGCCCATGTCCAAGATTTCAGCGTTCGCTTTTTCAATCCCGTCCAAGATCGCGGGCCGCAAATCATTCGGTTGCTGACTCAATTCGGAACAAGTCGCATTCAGGCTTTCAACCAAGCATTGCATCGCGATCGCAGATGCTTTGTAACCCAACGGAGCTCCGCCGACACCGTCAGCTACGGCCATGACAATCGAACCGCAGGGCGTGCAGATAATTGCCGCGCTATCATCGTTTGGCTCTTCTTTGCCCGGACACACTCGCGAAAACACCACCACATTCCCACCAGCAGCATTGATCAGTTCGGGCTGATCCATGTTGCCTTCGAGGTAACATCGGTGCGGAGGTGAAAGTAACGCGGGCATCGGTTTTGATTCAGTGGTCGGCGAAAGGTGGCGTAAGCTTCCAGTTTGTGGTTTGGTCTCGCACGGGCTGGAAGCCGATGCCACTTTGAGTGGCAGCTAAAGTTTACTCCCAATACTTAGTTTCGATCACGACGAGCAAAGCGAATTGCCTTCAATCGAGACTTTTCCCACGCTTCGGCCATTTTTTCGGCATCCGCGAAACGTTCGCGCGGTTTGATTGCAACGGCTTTTTGGATCATAGCGATGACGCTGGGGTGAACCCGCCTGCGGACTGCTGCCGAACCAGGGAACGGCCATTGAAAGGGATACTCCGGCCAATGGCTTGATAGCATTCGATAGGCGATCAAACCGATCGAAAAAACATCGCTCCTTTTGGATGGTTTTCCCATCGCTTGCTCCGGTGCCATGTACCCGAGTGTTCCCGTTCCCGAACCGCTGATGGTTTTCTGGGCCGCTTTGGCGATTCCAAAATCTGTCAATCGCAGCGTGTCAGTCTTGGTGCTTGGATCGCGAAACAGAAGCACGTTTTCGGGCTTGATGTCGCAGTGGATCACACCGCAGGAGTGCGCGTGTGCTGTCGCGTCCAATAACTCAGATGTGAACTCAAACGCGGTTTCAAAACTCATGCGTTTCTTGATTCGCTCATCGAGTGTTCGCGAGGCAAGTGGCGACACGATCACAAAGTTACCATCAATAAAGCTGGCATCTCGGATCGGCAGAATCCCGGGGTGCTCCAGGCTCATTGTCAACTTTGCTTCGCGACGAAATTCGCTAATCAGGTCTTCGGTAACCCAACGCATGTTTGGAATTTTCAGCGCGACTTTGATGGACAGTAGCGTATCCGTCGCCGCGTAGACATCCGCGAACCCGCCCTGGCCAATCCTTCGGTCGAGTCGATACTTCCCCAGTCGGCTGCCGACTCGAATTTTTTTCGCAACGGCTTGATTCTCTGATCGTGGCAATTGAGATGGCTACAAGAGTATGAAGTTATGTTTGTGATCGACGGTTAGATGTTACGCTGGGGCAAAGCGTTGTAAACTGCGGTCCAAACAATTTTCAGTTGGACTGTTAGACCACGACGCCATAACCCAGGGCAAATCACTTTTTCACTTTGAAGTGTTCCCCATTGTCGCTCGGCTCTCCGAG
>CAYVAN010000090.1:0-18055 GCA_964449225.1 uncultured Rhodopirellula sp. | reverse complement strand
CAATTACGCTGGCATGACGCTGAACGATCAAGGATCGTTCGTGTTCAACCTTCTTTATGTCGCTTTGATTTTCTTCTTCTGTTACTTCTGGACTGCGATCACGTTCAATCCGAAAGAGATGTCGGACAACTTGCGTGATAGTGGAACGTTCATTCCCGGCTATCGGCCTGGGAAACGAACGACGGACTACCTGGAAAAGGTCATGGTCCGAATCACTTACGTTGGTGCTGCTTTCCTTTCGATCGTCGCTATCGTTCCAACGATTGTCTACGGTTCGCTTGGTGTGCCATACTCGATTGCTGGTTTCTACGGCGGTACGGGATTGCTAATTGCCGTCAGCGTTGCGTTTGACTTGGTCCAGAAAATCGACAGTCACTTGGTGATGCGAAACTATCGCGGATTGCTTGAAGGTGCAGGCGGCGGCGTTTCGCCGGTTGTCTAAGTCTCGATTGTCTGAGATGACACCCGTTCGGATTGTCTTTGTCGGTCCACCTGGTTCCGGAAAGGGCACGCAGGGTGCCCTGATCGCCAGCGAATTCCACATCAGTCATCTATCGACTGGTGAGATGCTTCGCGAGCGTCGGGATCAGCTAAATGACAATTGCGAGTTCGCCAGTTATACCGAAGGCAGCATCTTAGCGCCCGATGCGTTGATGATGGACATGGTGGCCGACCGCTTGTCGAAACCTGATTGCCAATCGGGTTGGTTAATGGATGGCTTTCCCAGAACGCTGGTTCAGGCTCAGTTGTTTGACGACTACTTGAAACATCATGGCGATCAGATCACGCGCGTGATTGAACTTGTTGCCGATGCGGGGGAGATCGCTAAACGATTGGTCGAGCGATCCAAGTTAGAAAACCGCGTCGATGACACACCCGAAAACATCGCTAAACGATTGAAGGTGTACGGTACCCGAACGAAACCTGTGCTGAGCTATTACCGCGACCATGACCTCGTCACGCGAATCGATGCGATGCAAGACGTTGATTCAGTTTTCAGTGACATCAAGGACTGCATCGATAAATCGACATAGCGTGCTTCAAGCAATGGCGTAGGCTTATTCGGGCGACGACACCAAATAGCCCGCCCAGAACAGCGGATTCTTACCGGACAGGCCTTCAACATCAGCTTCGGCTCGGGCAAGCAGCGGTTCGGCCGATGGATCCAGCGCCGATTCCTCCAGGATCGTTTTTGCCCGAGAAAACGATTCTCGCAGGCCTATGAATGGCAATTCTTGTGTTATCTCACGCAAGAGTATTACGGACGATTCGCCACCGACCGCCCATCGCGAGATCAGTACGTCACGAACACCGGCGACTTGCAGACCGGCTAGCATCATAAAAACATCGCTGCCGTCACCCATTTGGCCCTGATCGACCGGAGTTCTCATCCCCATCAAGACCATTGACGACGGGGCAGCCGCCGGAAATCGAATCCATGCCCCAAGTGTTCCGTAGGGTGACGATCGATCGTAACCAGCAATGTTCGTTGCAAGTGGCTGTTTTAGGTTTGCATTTTGCGTTGCAGCAATCACTAAGTGACCGACGCGCCCGCCTAAAAAACTGGATGGAACATCTGCTGCTAGAGGAAAACGAACGGGTTCTTTCATTCCATCGATAATGCCCTGCTGCATTGATTCATCGATTTCTAGTTCTCGAGGCGAAAAGAACCTGCCGCCAACAAAACCGATTGCCTGATTGTCTGAACGAACTGCAACGGGCTTGATTGCTAATCCGGGCGTCGCTGCGTAACGGACCGACATCTTTTCGCCAAGCAATGGTGACTTTGAATCACCGATGGGCAGGATTTCCATTGGTAAATACCACAGCGGTCCATCGGGAACGACGATCAAGTTGTCAAAGCCAGAGTTCTCTAAAATCGATTCGTCGGGGAGCAAACGTTGCCGAAGCGACACAGCCGCTTCTCTCCAATCATCGTTTTCAGGGATTCGCTTGCCACGTGTTTTGCCAACGCCAATCGCCTTCAGCAGCCTGCCGATCTCGCCTGGCAGTCGACTGGCACCGGCGATATCCCACATCACCACCTTGCCATCGCTGGCTAAAGAGCCGTAGACCCGATTGCCGACGGAAACAAAGGTCAGCAAACCGGTACGTTCCGCCAACGTCGAAACGGGCTTTTTGGTATTAAGAAATGGAATCGCAATCTCGGGAAATTCGATTCGATCCAGGGCCAAGGCAGTCGCGCGGGCTTCCATTGCTTCGACGGATGACGGCGTCGGATGGTTGCCGTTGGCGACCGATGCGATCAATTCCTTCAGTGCTTGGCCGCCGTCGTTTCGAAGTGCGACCACTTCCTCAGGCAGCAAATCCGTATCACGGCTGACCAACGTTCGCACGTGCGCAATGCGGCCACCCAGGGGGAGTCGATCCAAAAATCGGCCTGCCAACATTTTGTCGCACGCGATCACGAACGGCTCGGTGTATCCGCCGGCGGCGGCCAATTCGACGCGTGCGATCCGCAGGAAAGAGCGGTCGGCCATGCACGCAGCCAGAGCGTCAACGGGATCGCGTCGCCAAATTTTAATGGGAGGCTCGCTGCTGTAGGCCGCCAGCAAAGCGTCCCCGGTTCGGCCGCCCAACGAGCTGCCAGCTGACCTACCCAGTGACGCACGAATCAATCCCATTTGAAAGAGACGCGGCATTGAAACCAGGGCTCGCTTTCGCGATCGGTGGTTCATCGCAAAGTTACGAACATTCGCAACATTTTGATCGGTTTGGTTGGTCGTCGTTGACGCTAGCGACAAACCCGCGTTTGCAGAGATCCTAGCCGCCACATAGGCTCGGTAAGCATCCAGCCGGGGTACCAACACATCGCGGCGAGATGACAGATCCCGGGCTTGCGACAAGAACGCTGATGCAGACTTCAGATCACCCGCCGTCACCGACGCGTCGGCAGCTGCGACTAGGCAATGCAATGATGCAAGCCGTGATTCACGACTGATCGCAACCGCCGCGACGCCCGCTGTCTTTGCGACGACCGCCGCGTTTTGGGTGGTCGCGCAACCGGCCGCTAACTGCATCGCTTCGCCGATCCATTCGGGCTGTTCCAGTGCTGCCGCCGTGTTGGCAGCGGCGCTGGCAATGTCCAAAACAGCGTTGACCTGATTCCCCGCTGCTGCTGTTTGAGCTTGCGACATCAGCGTTACGGGTGTCAGGGGATGCGCCGAACCACGTGCCATTGATGACTTAATCGCATTTTCAATGACGCGTCTATCTTCGATACCTGAAAAGTACTCCGATGATCGCATCGCTCCGATCAAAGTCCGCCCAAGCGGCACGACTCCTGCTGGATACTTGGTTGCATTCAACAAGCCAGATGCCAGCGGGTCGTCCTTGGCCAACGGTCCCAAGATGATTCGGCGTCGGTGCGCGGCGACCGCAAGCGTCCGCATGATTTCAGCGATATCGATCGGGCGAATCGATTGCTCTTGGATAGTTCCGCCTTGGGCCAACCGTTGTTCGGTCAGCACATCACCAGCTCGATACGGCATTCGATCTGAAATCGGCAAGACGTTGATCGCTGCTGCTGCGGGCCAAAGCCAGGGCGGCTTGCTGCGAATCACCTTGCCTCGAATGGCTGATTCAAAACCACTTCGGCCAAGCCACCCACGACTTTGAATCGCAATCTGAAACGCCTGATCGATGTATTGTTTCGATGTCCCAAGGTCACCGAGCAACCAATAGCATTCGGCCAGCATTGCCAATGGCGGAATCGCGTCGATCCATCGACCGTTAATATCGCGTCGGGAACCACGCAGCGCCGATTCCAGCACATCAATCGCCTGTTCCAAATCGCCACTCCGATAGACTTGCAGCCCGAGGTAGTACTGCGGCGATGGGTATTGACCACCGGGTTCGCTGCCGCCCAGTTGCCCAATTCCGCCAGGCGTTCGCCGGAACGGGGTCGACTGGGGTGAATCAAATGGAGAATCCTGGGCCTGCAAAACTTGGCCCGATGACAAGACAAATCCGACGGCCCAAAATAAGGCTAGCCAAGACATTCGGCTCGAATCCGAATGACTTGGGGAAGAATAGGTAGCGCCGGTAAAACGCTGCATCGATCGAAGCTGACGCATCGAATGGCCGTGATGGAAAGAGGGCAAGCAGAAGAGAAGCAACCGCAGGATGTTGGCGAAGCTCTCTGTCATGTTAGTAGACCATGCCGAAAACGTCGAATTGGATACCTTTTGATCAGGCAATACGCGATTTCCGTAACCGGACCAGCCACGGTTAAGGCTCCACGGACGCGGAACGACCCCCGAAAGTTGGCTTGATCAGCATCGGGAAATCGAGGCGAATCGGTCCAGAGGCGTCAATCGCAGTTGACCCATTTTTCCTAAACCCGTAACTTTAGCCTTGAGAACGAGTTAGGGGTTTTGCGCGCCAAACGAAGCGGTCACGAGGACTTGCCGAGCGGTCAGGAAGACTAGCCAATCTCAATTGCACCCTTCAACGATCCGGCAATCGAAATAGCGATTGCCGTCAAATACACACAGTAACTCAACCATCATGCCAGTTCTTGAACAAATTTGGGACGCTCTGGGCGTCGTATTCGGAGGCCTATTTGGATCGGTCGAACGCGGCATCACCGCTGTATTCGGTTCTGCCAACGCTCGGCAAGTATCGAAACTGCAAAATCGTGCCGAAGCGATCACCAAGCTAGAACCAAAATATGAAGCTCTCAGCGATGAAGAGTTGCGGAACCAAACCGAAATTCTGCGTGGGCGATTGCGCGAAGGTGAAACGCTAGACGACATTTTGGAAGACGCGTTTGCGGTTTGCCGCGAAGGCGGCAAGCGGTTCCTCGGCATGCGCCATTACGATGTTCAACTAATCGGCGGCATGGTGCTGCACTTCGGCAACATCGCTGAAATGGTAACCGGGGAAGGTAAGACATTGGTCGCAACCTTACCGGCGTACTTGAACGCGATTGAGGGCAAAGGCGTTCACGTCATTACGGTCAATGATTACCTGGCCCGTCGTGACATGGAATGGATGGCCCCCGTCTTCATGAACCTTGGACTGACGGTCAACGCGATCCAATCCGGTATGTCGACCGATGCCAAGCAAGCAGCTTACGCCTGCGATATCACTTACGGAACGAACAATGAATTCGGTTTCGATTACCTTCGTGATAACATGCGGCCCGCGGCGAAGAACGATGACCGCTTCCCCGCCGAAGTTCAACAATGCCAAGGCCCGCTCAACTACGCCATCATCGACGAAGTTGACAACATCCTGATCGATGAAGCTCGAACGCCGTTGATCATCAGCGGACCAGCCGACTTGGACTTGGGACGTTACAAAGAAGCCGATCGCGTCGCACGTCAACTGAAGAAGGAATTGCACTTCACCGTTGACGAAAAACAGCACAACGTGACGTTGACTGATGAAGGTGTTCGCGAAGCCGAAAAACTAGCGGGCGTGGAAAGTTTTTACACCGCTGGCAATATGGAATGGCCGCACCTGATCGACAATTCGCTGAAGGCGCATTTTCTGTACAAGCTGGACGTCAATTATGTGATCAAGGATCGCGAGATCGTTATCGTTGACGAATTTACCGGACGGTTGATGGAAGGCCGCCAATGGAGCGACGGTCTGCACCAAGCGGTCGAAGCCAAAGAAGGCGTGCCGATTAAACAGGAAACGCAAACCTTCGCGACCGCATCGCTTCAAAACATCTTCAAGATGTACAAAAAGCTCTCCGGGATGACCGGTACGGCGATGACCGAATCAACCGAGTTCATGAAGATTTACGGCTTGGACGTTGTCGCAATTCCCACGCATCGCCACATGCAACGGATTGAATACCCCGACCAGATTTACCTGACCGAAAAAGACAAGTTCGCGGCTTTAGCCGATGAAGTTGAACGCGTTCACAAGTGGGACGTGCTGAACTTGAAAGACGGCGAAGAAATCTGGGGTTTGATTGAAAAAGAGGACGACGACGCGGTATCAATCGTTGCCAAGGGTGAAAAGAAAGCTCAATCGGTTTCCAAGTCGACCATTGATTCGATTGAATACAAAGATCGCCCGGTGTTGATCGGAACGGTCAGTATTGAAAAGAGCGAACGTCTTTCGGAATTGCTGGAACGCCGTGGCATCAAGCACGACGTGTTGAACGCCAAGCAGCACGGCCGCGAAGCTGACATCGTTTCGCAAGCCGGTCGTCTAAGTGCGGTCACGATTGCGACCAACATGGCCGGCCGTGGTACCGATATTATCTTGGGCGGTAACCCCGACACGATGGCCTGGGCTCAACTGCAACACGAATACCCGACTCGCCTGGAAGTACCCGACGAAGTCTGGAACAAGCTGGTCGATGAGATCGACAAACGCGAAAACATGAGCGAAGAGGGCAAGGTCGTTCGCGAGATTGGCGGTCTTTACGTGTTGGGAACTGAGCGTCACGAATCTCGTCGAATTGACTTGCAGCTTCGCGGTCGTTGTGGTCGTCAAGGCGATCCCGGTGGCAGCCGATTCTTCCTGTCACTTGAAGATGACTTGATGCGAATTTTCGCTGGCGATTTCGTCAAGAGCATGATGGAACGCTTGGGCATGAAAGAAGGCGATGCAATTGAATCGCAAATGGTCAGCCGCCGAATCGCGGCCGCTCAAAAGAAGGTCGAAGAACGCAACTACGAAATTCGCAAGAGTCTGCTTGACTACGACGAAGTGATGGACGAACAACGCAAACGCGTTTACCGCTATCGTCAGAACTTGCTGGACGGTCACAGCAGCCGAAAAATGGTTCTGGAGTTAATCCGCAGCCAATTGGACAAGCATGTCGAGACCTTCTTGGATCCAAACTACGGTGTCGATTCCTTTGCCGCGTTCGCCGGGGGTAACCTCGGCTGCACGTTGGAACCGAAGGACTTCACCAACATGGATTTTGAAATGGCTGATTCCTACGCCAAGGATCAGGCCGAACGTGCGACGGAAGTAACCGTCGCTGAAATCGTCGAAGAGAACTTGCCCGAGGGCATGGAAGAGGAATGGAACTGGAAGGCGCTCGCCAATTGGTCCAACACAAACTTGGACACGAATTACCAAGAGCACCAGCTGCGGAACATGGACCGCGACGCCATGATCGACGAGCTGATCCAAAAATCACAAGAACGAATTCGCAAGGTCGATCTTAGCGAAGGTGAACCAACGTTGGATGCCGACTTTGGACTCAAGACGCTTTCGGCTTGGATGAAGCATAAGTTCGGTATCGAAACCACGCCGGAAGAATTTCGCGATGTCGAAGATCGGCGTCGCGTCACCGATTCCCTCTTTGCGAGCGCCGAAGAAGCGTATTTGGCTAAGGAAGCCGAATACCCCGTGCTGACCGGACTGTCGCGTTTTACTGAAAAGCAAGGTGCACAAGTTCAGTTGGATCGCGAAGGTTTGGTCCAATGGATCAATCGACGCTTCGGTGTCCAAGTCAATATTGATGACATTCGCCTAAACCAGACCGAATTGAAGAGCCAATTGGTCCAGTACAGCCGAGGCACCGGAAGCGCAGCGGAGGAAAAACAACAAGTTGCACAAAGCAAGCTTGGCGAATTGTTCGGAAAGGCTGACCCGAAGGTCACCGTCGCCGTCGCCAGTGGCGGAAATGGTTCGCTGGACAGCTTTGCTGATTGGCTTGAAAACGAGCTGAACTACAAGGCCGTCAAAGAAGATCTGTCGCGAATGAATCGCGAAGAATTAGGGCTGGCTCTCGACGGAGCAGTCGATGATAAGTTCCACCCAGAAATGCGTCGGATGGAACGTCAAGTCTTGTTGAACATCGTTGACGATGCTTGGAAGAATCACTTGCTAACGATGGATCACCTGCGCAGCAGCGTTGGGTTGAAGGGTTATGCCCAAATGGATCCCAAGGTCGAATACAAACGCGAAGGGATGAAGCTGTTTGATTCGATGTGGGAGTCCATTGGTGAACGAGTGACGGACTTAATTTTCAGGATGGAAACCCTGAATCAGGAATTCATTCGCAGCACTTACATCGAGGGCGAAGAACAGCACGACGAAGGCCAATCGGCGATGAGCCAAGCAGCCGCCCAGTCGCCCGCGCAACAGGCCGCCGACGGGTCCGCCCGTTCGACCGCAGGTGATGGCGAAGAATCTCGCCCCGAACCGATTCGCAAAGATGGACCAAGGGTCGGTCGCAACGATCCTTGCCCATGCGGCAGCGGCAAAAAGTACAAGCAATGCCACATGCGTAAGACAGTTTAAACCCAGTGGCCGATTAAACCCAGTGGCCGAACGCTCTGCGGTCGGATCCCAATCAACACCGACCGCGGAGCGTTCGGCCACCAACAGCAGGAATGGATTCCGATGCTCGCCAACCTACTCTACGCCTGCCTACTAACGCTCGTTTCCCCGATCATCGCATACCGGATGATTCGATTCGGTCGCTATCAACGCGGCATTGCTGAAAAGTTACTGGGCTTGTCCCGCATACGTGCGAATCAAATTCGTGGTGATAAAACTGGCTGCTTGTGGATTCACGCTGTCAGTGTCGGCGAGGTTAACCTGCTACCATCGCTGGTCGCTAAGTTGAAAGAACGCCGCCCCGACCTCGCGATCGCAATCAGCACTTCAACCGATACTGGATACGACTTGGCCGTCAAATCTTTCGGCCAAGACCACGTCTTCTTCTTTCCACTCGACTTCACTTGGGCCGTTTCGCGAACACTAAAAAGCTTAGATCCACAACAGCTGATTCTGACTGAATTGGAACTATGGCCCAACCTCGTTCGCGCTGCGACCGATCAAGGTTGCCAAGTGCGAATCATCAACGGACGGCTTAGCGAAAAGAGTTCGGCAAGCTACCAGCGTTTTGCAGGATTCATTCGCCCCACTTTCGCCCGTTTCGATTGGGTCGGGTGCCAGAACGAGGAAGTCCAAGCAAGATTTGAAGCATGCGGTGTACCGGAAAACCGTATTTCAGTGACTGGTTCGATTAAGTTCGATAATGCTCCCCACCGACGCAGCACCGACAAGGTAATGCAATTGTCCCAATGGTCCGGCATCGATCCTTGGCAACGAGTTTGGGTCGTTGGCAGCACGCAGGAGGGCGAGGAGGCGATGGCTCTTTCGATTTACAAGCGTTTAACTGAACAGCAACCCGAACTGCGTTTAGTCATCGTTCCCCGACACGTCGAACGATTCGATGCCGTCGCCGATTTAATCCGAGCCAAGGGGTTCGTTGCCCATCGTCGATCCAGTGATGAGTCGCTGCACAAACATGGCTGGGAAGCCGAGCGAGTAATCTTGGTCGATACAATCGGCGAACTGCGAGATTGGTGGGGTGTTGGTCCCATTGCGACCGTCGGCGGTAGTTTCGGAAGCCGCGGCGGGCAAAACATGTTGGAACCAGCTGGGTACGGAAGTGCAGTTTCCTTTGGTCCTAACACAAAGAACTTCCGTGTCATCGCAGATGGTTTGATCGCGGCGGGCGGAGCCGTGCGGGTGGCCGACGAAGAAGAACTACACGCGTTTGTCCGTCGCTGCCTAAACGACATACCCGCCGCCGATTCGTTAGGACGGTCTGCACAGGCGATCGTCGAAAGCCATCGGGGTGCAACCGAGCGAACACTCGATGCGTTGGTCGGTAAAGTAACATCCGACAAGAAACAAGCTGCTTGATGGTAGCCGAGCTTGCCCCAGAACCCAGGGCAAATCAGTTTCTCAAACTGGAGACCGTATCGCCGAAGCAAAGCTCGCCCAAAACTTCAGCGATCGTAGGGAAACCGAACGCCTACGCGGCGATCGCTACCTACTGACGACACCCCAAATTGAAAAACTGATCAGCCCTGGTGCCTGACTCTTGAACGCTCGGAGGTTGAGATAACCTCCGCAACACGAATGGCGTGACCAGCAATGGACGATGAAACCTTAACCGCTTACCACGAATCCGGTCACGCAGTGATTGGTTATGCACTGGGTGGGAAAATCGACTCGATGCAATTGTGGGGCGAGGCGGACGACTACTTGCCTGAGCGTTTTGGAGATTGCCGCGTCAACTGGGGTAAGGTATCGGGCAATACCGATTGGCAACGGCAACGCGAAATCATGACCATCCTGGCGGGTCCGGTTGCCGAAATGATTTACCGTGGCGAACGGCTCCATCCTGCAATCTACGGCCCTTGGCAACATGATTGGCAAACCGCTGTCGCAATCGGATTAGAGATCACTGGCGACCCGGTCAAATGTACGCGGCTGATGGAATCGATCATCCTCGAATTGCATCGTCACATGCAAAACGAACCCTGCTGGCCCGCGATCGCATCGTTGGCCGATGAACTGGCCGCACACGAAATGCTAGAAGAAGAACAGGTGGCCGAAGTGCTGGGTTTTTGGATGTCTCGCTGAGAATCAAGCGGCATCGGTGGGACACGCGAATTCACCCGAGTACTTCTATCATTGCCGCAAGCCAGAACCCGTTCCACATCAAATTTAGAAAAGCACTGCTCGCATTTCTTAGCGTCCCATCCAGCCCCCATCGACCACCATTGTGTGCCCGGACATGTAATTGGACGCTGGGGATGCAAGGAAAACAACGGGGCCTTTGAAATCATCAGGATCGCCCCAGCGGCCTGCCGGAATGCGTCCCAAAATGGCTTTGCTACGCTCGGGATCATCCTGCAACGCTTGCGTATTATCGGTCGCGATATAGCCCGGCGCAATGGCATTGACGTTAACACCTTTGCCAGCCCATTCATTGGATAGAGCCATCGTCAGTTGCCCGATACCGCCTTTGCTGGCTGCATAGCCCGGAACCGTGATCCCGCCTTGGAAGGTCAGCAAGGAAGCGGTGAAGATGATCTTTCCGCTGCCACGTTGGATCATTCGCTTTCCCAGTTCACGCGAAAGCACAAACTGTGCATTTAGATTCACTTCCATCACGGTGTCCCAAAATTCATCACTGTGCTGGGCCGCCGGTGCGCGCATGATCGTTCCCGCATTGTTGACTAAAATGTCAATTTGTGGAAAGTCGCCGTTCACCTGTTCGATAAAAGCGTGCAATGCTTTTCGGTCTGCGAAGTCACAGGCGTAACCCTTAAACTTCCGTCCTATCGCCTTCACTTCTTTTTCGACCTCACTGCCTTCGGTTTCAAGCGTCGCACTGACTCCGATGACGTCTGCACCGGCTTCGGCCAATGCGATCGCCATCGCCTTACCAATGCCACGTTTGCATCCGGTCACCAATGCAACCTTGCCGTCGATCCTGAATTGATCCTGAGCCATTACTTCAGATCCTTGATCGCGATGTGGTCCATATCGTCGAACCGTTGATTTTCGCCACCCATTCCCCAGCAAAACGTGTATGCCTTCGTTCCGCATCCACAGTGGATCGACCACATGGGGGAAATGACGGCTTGTTCGTTAGCCATCGCGATGTGCCTGGTTTCATCGCCGGGCCCCATCAAGTGGAAAACCTTCGATGCGTCATCAAGCCCAAAGTACATGTAGACTTCGGTTCGCCGTTCGTGCGTATGGCAGGGCATCGTGTTCCAGACGCTACCGGGTTGTAACGCAGTGAAACCCATCACCAATTGACAACTCTTGATGCCATTTTCGTGAATGTATTGGTAGATCGTTCGTTTGTTCGCGTCTTCGACCGTGCCTAGTTCCAACGCGTTTGCATCGGCTTTCTTAGCATGAGTGGTCGGGTAATTTGTATGCGCGGGATAGCTAAGCAGATAAAACCGAGCGGGTTCGTCGGGATTGGCGCTTTGGAATGAGATCGCCTCGCTACCTCGGCCGATGTAAAGCCCATCCAAGTTCTCCATCGGAAACTCAACGTCGTCCACGATGACCGATCCAGTCCCGCCGATGTTCAGCACGCCAACCTCACGTCGCTGGCAGAAGTAATCCGCTGCAAGCTCCTCGCCCGCTTCCAAAACCAACGGAGCGGACGTCGGAACGGCAGCCCCGACCACGCCACGCTCGACTTCGCAGTAGAGCAGATTCAGCTTTCCAGTCTCGAATATGTCTATCAAAAACGCATCACGCAGATCTTGCGTGTTCATTCGTTGATACTCGTTTTTTCCAATCGTATATCGAACGTCCAAAATTTTGGTTCCTTGTTAATCGATTTGAATAATTCGTCTGCAACGGAGATTTTTCATTGAATGCCATCAACCAAACAGCAGTAAACGTTCTCTCTTTTCATCTTCTACCGCATTCCAAAATCAAGCGAACCTACCGCCTTCCTTTGCAGAGCCGATTACTGGAAGAAAGTTAGAGGATCAAAATTAAAGTTGAAATCAAGTCACGGCTGTGTTCGACAAGAAATACCCTACGTTCTTTTGTGGGCTAATTTCTGCCTGCAAACTCACTCAAGCAGCTGTGCCAATCTTCATCGGTCTTAATCTCACCCGCTTTTTCCCAGCCGTATCCGGTGTGGTATTTAAGCTGCCCGTTTGCATCCGTCTTGGTGATCAATAACGCGTGGCTTTCCAGTTTAACTTTCGATTCCAGCATTCTGAATTCAACAATTTTATTTGGATCGATAACGACACCAACACCCAAGTCATAACTGTCAATGGTTTCCCAAATCGACATCCAACCTTTGCTCAGATCCTTGGCTACCGTGTCCTCGGCATGATGCCGAACCAGCCCAATCGCGATGGGAAGGTCAGCCGCGAGTTCGCCATTCTTGCGGAACGTGGAATGCGATTCAAACAGACGCTCACCCATTCGGATTGAAATCTGTTTTTCTTCTTGATAACGATCGCCAGCGTGATCCCACTGATATGAAAGCACAAACACGGATTCCTCTGGACTGTTCTTAACGATCTTCCATTTGGTGAAGACATTCGAGGCAACCATCTTGTCATCAATCCACAAAGCCAACCCGCCACAACCGCGTGAAGCGCCGACCTTGTACGGATCATAACCCTCGCCGTGATCTTTGTGATAAGTCTTGCCTTCGGATGCCTCCTTGTACCACTTGTCGATGATCGGATACTCGACGCGTTTTAGCCAGCAATCAAATCCGCTGTCTTCGGGGTTCTCACGAAGCGCAGGCCCATAAGCCCGAAATGCGATCTTGTCATTTTCCCATGCAAAGTCATCGGATCGTTCGGGCACAAAACGACAACCTGTCCGTGGTTCAATCATCGTCGCTTCGTTGGCGCTGATACAAAGTGGAGCACTGACGCCAACCACAAAGAACGCAAAGCTTGTAAGTAAGGCTCTAATCATTTTTAGTGACTCATTCTAAAATTGAAGCAACGTTCCGTCGAGGATCGAATCAGGAAAAACCGCCTTGGATTGTATCTTAGCTATACTCTAACGCGATACCACGATTGCCCGTAACACAGGGTCAATCAGTTTTCAAACCGGAAACCGTGTCGCCGTAGCGAAGCTCGCTCAGGGCTTCGGCGATTGCAGGGAAACCCAGCGCCTACGCGGCGATCGCTACCTACTGACGATACTCCAAAAGTGAAAAACTGATTTGCCCTGGCCCCTAACTCCACGGTCACTTCAATACGCATTTGGGCACGGTAATTGATCGTCGCCCAGGTAGATCTAGACTGACCAAGACCAAACATCCCAACACTCTATTCCAGCGAGTCCTTCACCCATGTCACAGAACGCCCACACCGCAGCTCTGTGCTCGCTTGCCGCAGCTCTGCGCTCGCTTGCCGCAACTCTGCTTCTCGGTTGCATGATTGCTGCTCCCCAGCCCTCATCAGCTCAGACGCCAAAGCCAACTCCGGATTCGGTCAAGGCGATGACAAAGAAGGTGGCTGATTGGCAGATTGCAAACTTCGACAATCACTTTGATTATCGAGCGTTGCCAATCAAGAACAGAGAGCGATGGCGTAAAAAAGGCGGCTACCACGACCTGATGTGGCAGATGGCCGCGCTGTATATCGGGATGAAAGAGTGGAGCGATGTTTCGGGCGATCCGAAGTACACCGAATGGTTAAAGATGATCGGTGAACGGAATGATTGGAATCTGCATTCCCGTCCCTATCACGCCGACGACCATGCGGTTGGGCAAGTCTTTTTAGACCTGCATCAAAAGTTTGGCGACCCAGCGATGCTAAAACCGACTCGGGAACATTTTGATTGGATTCTAGCGAATCCTAAAACAGGTTCATTGAAATGGGGCCGGGACTCCGATTGCCATGACCGCTGGGGATGGTGCGATGCGTTGTTCATGGCTCCGCCAGTTTGGGCGCGGTTGGCCAAGGTGACCGGTGACCAAAAGTATCTTGATTTTATGGACCAAGAATTTCACGCAACGTACGACCTGTTGTGGGACAAAGAAGAACATCTTTTCTGGCGAGATTCCAGTTACTTCAAACGTCGCGAAGACAACGGCAGAAAGTTCTTCTGGGCTCGCGGCAATGGCTGGGTTTTAGGTGGGCTGGCATTAATGATTCCAGACCTGCCCAAAGATTGGGAAGGTCGTCAATTTTACGTTGACCTTTACAAGCAGATGGCTGCAAGCATCAAAGAAATCCAACGTGAGGACGGCACCTGGAGCATGGGATTGCTTGGTGGACCGGAGGCCTATCCGATGAAAGAAACCAGCGGCAGTTCGTTCTTCACCTTCGGACTCGCCTGGGGCGTCAACAACGGAGTGCTTAATCGAGATCAATACGAGCCTACGGTTTTAAAAGGATGGGAAGCACTTGTGAAATGTGTAACACCCGAGGGAATGCTTGTTTACGTTCAACCGGTCGGTGCCGCGCCTGGCGATTCGTTCCCCGATAAGTCGGAGGTTTTCGGCGTTGGTGCTTTCTTAGCTGCCGGTGCCGAAGTCTACAAAATGGTGGGCGGAGCCATCCCCGAGGCAAAAGAAACCCTCGAAAACGCGATCGCAGAATAACCGCGTTTCGCCGATGCTCGCCGAGCTGCTTGGTGAACCATTTCCTACCGCTGTTCGTAATTACCGCGTGTTGATAGAGGCTTTTGGCTTCCTAAGACAATCAACGACTCAAACGCGGCAGGGGTAGCATGGCGGATGATAGAAAACCCAGCGACAAATCGACTGCACCACCGGTTGAGCGGCCAAAACCGAATGCCCCGCAAGCGGCCGCTTCGCAACGCTCTGTCAATGCGAACGATAACCCGGTGGTTTCTGTCGAACCCGTTACTTCGCGAGAAATTGTTGCCATCGTTGCTTGGACAGCACTCGCGGACCTGCTGATTTTTCGGTCCTTGGGATTCTGTGGGCCGGCCGTTTTCTTCGCTCTGGTCCCGCTAGTCTTCTCGATCCTTCAACCCAAGCTGATGCGCAGGCACTTTGCGCTATTATTGGCCGGCTTGCTGGCCATTGTCGTGGGCAGACTGGTCTGGCAGGGTTCTTCGCTGGCGATTTTCTCTGCGGTTGCGTTGGTGATCGGACTGGCAATGTCGGCAGCAGACGCTACGCCATTGGTGATGGAAGGTACGTCGCTGGCCGCCAGATGTGCGATTGACGGAGCAGGCAGACTGAGCGAATACAGTTTGCCTCGACGTGTTCATCAGTCAGCACAAATGCACAGCAATTCACTGGCACTGTTGATCCCAGCTGCTGCTTTGATTGTATTCGGAAGCATTTTTGTGTTTGCGAATCCTAATTTGTTTTCCTGGGTATCGAGTGAAATGACTTGGCTTTCCAGCCTGGTGCTGAACTGGGTTCAAGGCATTTCAATTTTCGAGTTACCTTTTTGCTTGGCGGCACTGTTAATAGGAACCGGCTTGATGCGGCCCGCCCGACCTTTACCGCATGTCGGGCCCGCAGGAAACAAAATGGAAATCGTTCCTGGTAAAGAACAATCAACCTGGTATCCCGCTTTTCGAAATACGCTGTACACCTTGATCAGCTTGTTCGCGGTGTACCTGATATTTGAGTTCGCAACGCTTTGGAAACGTGATTTCCCGGAAGGGTTTTACTACGCTGGCTACGCTCACCAGGGTGCGGCTTGGCTAACGTTTGCATTGGCACTGGCGACAGTCCTGCTTTCGCTGATCTTCCGCCAATCAATGCTGCGAGACCCTAGACTTGAACGCGTTCGTAAACTGGCGTGGATATGGTCTGGATTGAATCTTTTGCTGGCGGTCGCCGTCTACAATCGACTCCTGATTTATGTCGGATACAACGGCATGACGCGAATGCGGACAATCGGTTTCTTTGGGATCACGTTGGTGGTGATAGGGTTTGCGTTGGTGCTTTACAAGATTGCCAAAGGTCGAAACTTCTGGTGGCTCGTCCGAGCTCAATTAGCTGCTCTATTGCTGGCCGTCGTTACCTACAGTTTCTTCCCAGCTGACTACGTCGCACAGCGTTACAACGTTTCGTGTATCCAGTCTGGCTATCTACATCCGTCAGTCATGATTGCGGTTAAGCCGATCAGCGACGAAGGCTTCTTTCCGCTGCTCAAACTGACGAACGCCGAAGATCCAATCATTCGTGAAGGTACGAAAGCCTTGTTGGCCCAACGGCATGAAAATCTGCGGCGTGGAGAGTCGCAAGCAAAACCGCTACGTCACTGGACTGAGTTCCAAGGATCAAGCAATCGACTAACTGAAGCCCTCAAAGACCAGCAAAGCAGTTGGCAGAAATACAAGGATCGTGCACTACGTGACAAAACAATCAAGCGTTTCAAAGACCACGCGATGCAGTGGTATTAGGTTGCATTACCGATAAACCTCAACCGCTCGCACTTTTAAGTTGCGTTCTTGATAGTCAACGATATCGCCCGCTGCTAAGTCTCGCAAATCAGGCTTGTCTTCGCAGCGCAATGTTGGAAACGGATCTTCGTCAACGCGAACAATCACAAAACGCCCACCTTCCAAGCAGACAATGAACGATTGGCAATCGGCGAGAGGCTCTGATTGGCTTGTCTCAGTGACGCTGGGGGCTGTCGTGTTAGGGGCAGTTTCGATCATGCAGTCATGGTAGAAAACGGTTTTGACAAGTCAGGTCGCTCGCAACAGTCTGGCGCAATCTCCTGTTGCATCGGCCTATTGCAATGGTCCGGCAACACAATTTTACGCAACACCGATGCTCACAAAAATTCCGATCCCGTCGACGGTTGATGCTCGCGACATTCCGCCATCAATTCGTGAACACATCAAGCGTGATCAGCGTCGTATCGAAGCGTTTCAAGATCAATGGAACCGACCACAAATCGAGCAGTTCGTTGCCGCGGACTTTTGCCATGTCTATCAATCGCTTCAATGGATCTTAGAAACCCAGCTGACAATCGGCAAACGATTTTTGGAATGGGGATGTGGATTCGCAGTCGTCACGGCTATCGCAAACTCGCTACAGTTAGACGCGATCGGTATCGATGCTGAATCAGAATTGATTCGTCATGGTCGCAAGACACTTCGGCATTGGATCCAAGGCGACGGGGATGACGGCAAGCTGGGCGGCGAGTTAATGCAGGGAAACTTTTTACCCGCAGGCTCAGAAATTTTGGCCGACGACCAGTGGCTGCCAAGTGTCGGTCACGCAGCCGCGCCGGCTTACAAAAACCTTGGCCTGGACTTGGACGATTTTGCGATCGTGTATTCGTACCCATGGCCGGGCGAAGATGGCTTTCATGAAGCCGTTTTTGATGCGCATGCTGCCGCAGGCGCATTGTTGCTGATGTTCTGCGGCCCCAACGACCTGCGACTCTATCGTCGCAGGCCTAGAGCATTTTGAGAATTGATGTAGGCCGGAACAAATTTTGGAAATTCTCTAGTCGTTAACCGGCGTGGTGGATCTTTTTAAAGATCCTCGTGCTTCAGGATCTTTAACAGACGCGCCCGACAAAACCCCTACTAACGGGTATGCAAATTATTGGATTGCGCTAGATTATTGGCACAACAGCCTTGTCCCAGTTCCGAGCGTGAGGTGCGCGCGTGAAGTATAGCAACGACCCGACTCAGGGTCAGCTCTTTAATCCCTTCGATTGCGTCATCAGCCCCATAGGCCGAAGGCACATCGCCGATGTCTGGCAAGGCATGTTTCGTGATGTCATTTTGCAATTCACGCCTGTGGCCAAGGTGGGCGAGCGGTTCTGCGACGCCAACGGTCGGCCCACCG
>CAYVAN010000089.1:0-18103 GCA_964449225.1 uncultured Rhodopirellula sp. | reverse complement strand
CCCCACCGGTGCGATAATTGCACCAACGATGTATCATTTCCGAAAACACTGCTTCCCCTCTAGGAATCCGAGATGCGAATTCGCTCCCTGCCCTTCATGGCTAAGACTGCCCTTTTGACCGCTTCAATGACTCTGGCACCAATCATGACATTAAGCGTGATGTCCCAGGATGCCGCAACAAAAGAAAAGGCAACTGAAACCGCCGAAAAGCCGAATCCCCAATCGATCGGTTACTTCCTTGGTATCTCGATGGGCCAGCAAATGGCACAAAGCGGGATCGCGCTGGGGGACTTTGATCAAAAGTCAATGATGCAGGGCTTCGCCGATGGAATGAACAAAAAAGACTCGTCATTAACCGACGACCAACTCAAAGCGACTCAAGGTGCTCTGACGGCACTGCTGCAAACACGTCGTGAAGCCATGGTTGAAGAAATGAAAGCCAAAGGCGTCGCATTCTTGGCAGCCAATAAGGACAAAGAAGGCGTGAAAACACTCGATAGCGGATTGCAGTACAAGGTCATCAAGGCGGGTGAAGGTGAATCACCCGCAGCGACGGACACGGTCAAAGTCCACTACACCGGCAAGCTGATTAGCGGAAAGACTTTTGATAGCTCGATCCAACGTGGCAAGCCGGCTACATTCCGCGTCGGACAAGTCATCCCAGGTTGGCAGGAAGGCATTCAAAAGATGAAGGTCGGATCAAAGTGGATGTTGTACATTCCGTCCGATCTTGCCTACGGTGCAAACGGAAGCCCCGGAGCCATCGGGCCTCACCAGGTTTTGGTGTTTGAAGTTGAACTACTGGAAATCATGTAGTTCCTTCGTGATCAATGGCTTTGCCTAGAAAAGTCGCAGAGGTTGCTTGAACCTTTGATTCCGTTCGTACTTAGTAAGTGCGAACGTATTGGAACGAGCTTGAGACAAGCTCGACGACAATCTTTGCCGCACTTAGAACTGCGTTCCCGGTCGTCGCCAGTTCAGGCTGTTGTCCGCGGGTAAGCTGTTGCCTGCGGGTAAATTGGGCGATCTTGCCGTCGATGCGTTGGGCAGCGGTGCCAACGTTCCTCCGCTCCGCACATCCTGACTCTGCATACTGCCATTCTGCATACCGCCATTCCGCACACCGCGACTCTCGAATTGAGGTGAGGTCGTCGGAAAAGGTGCCGCTGTTAAGGTCGATCGATTCATTGGCTGCAAGAACTGCTGAGCCGATTGCGTCGGTGGCTGTGTGAATTGATTGATCGAGTTCGCTTGAACGCCTGTTGATCGGTAATTCGGTGGATTAGGAGCACCGGTCAAATCGATGACCTGCATTCCACCCGCCCTTGGGTCGCGTCTTTGGCTATTCCCACCTGTCGGAATCGACGTTCCCGTTTCAGTCCAATTTGCGTGCTGATTCATCGCAGGCTGATTAAAACCGCTAGCCGTTTGAACGCCTGAACCTATGGGCTGATTGAAAGCACCTACGTTGACCTGTCCCGTATTGGCTTGGCCCGCACCGACCGGGGGAGTGTAGTTGGCCGACGGACCGTATCCAGGCGTCGGCGCGACGGATCCAAGTGTTCCGTTGGGGCTAAACGATCCCGTCGGTGGCGGAGTAACACGCGTAGTCCCGCCAAATGGCCCCAAGATCGGCGCTTGCCCAGGCGTCACCGGCGATAGACCGCCCAGTGGCGTCAACGGCCCTGTGCCCGTGCCGTTATTGGTTTGGCGACAACCACTAGCAGCGGAAATAATTGCCGCAATGGTTAGCAGCGTGAAACTTAAGTGGCGCATGTCCGATCAATCCATCGGTCGAATAACGAAATCTGGTGTTTGCAAACTTGATTCATGAAAGCTTTAGCAAAACTTTCCAAATCATTGAAAGACCTAAAAGGACCAACACCCGAAATCGGGCTTTAGCATCTGAAGTGACTTTGACGATGAAACCGATGAAACAGTTTTTTTCGATACGCACTCGATGGCAATTTTCAAGCCGCGACACATGGACCACGCAGTTCTGATCTTCTCAAAACGCGATCCCCTGCGTCACACCACAATGTATTTGTCGAGACAACACACCATGGCTTCTATGTACGACTTCCTCTGCCGATGTGTCATCTCCCAATCTAGCAACCTGGCAGGTTCGGTTCGTTTTGCAACAACAAGTTTCACGTCTTTCCTGTTGCTAGCCACGCTGATGTTGTCAGGAATCGTCAACGGCCAATCAAATCATGTCCCAAACGGTTCTGAATTACGGACGATCGACGTTCCGATCGGGCAATCCGCTTCGGTCGCAACTCGGCTTGGCTTGCAGTACCGAGACCAGCCCAACGTCCAGATCTCGTTCGATTCTCGCGAGGATCGTTTGATCGTAATGGCCCCCTCTGCGATGCAGGAAGTCATCGCCAACCAAGTCAACGCCTTGTTAGAAACGGACTCGCGCGCTTTGCAGACCGGCCAAACCAGCGGCGACTTCAGTTATCGACTGCGCCACTTAGATTGGAAAGCGTTCGAACGAGAATTTCAAAAGCTGTCACTGGCCCCCGCATCCGTCCTTCGCGTCCGCAGCGGACAAGTCGCATCGTTTCGCTTGACCACCGCACCGATGATGGGTTCGACCGTGGAAGTCAATCGGAACACCGGCGTCGTCCAAGTGCGGTCAGGTGCAACCACGATCAACGGATGGAAAAAAATAATTCAAACGTTGGACTCGCCCGCAAACCCAGGTGCCAACGAAGTCACGACCGTCCTGCGACTGCGGAACGCCGAACCGGCTCCCATTCAACGAGCAATTCGTTTGCTGGGCAAGCTGGAAAACAAGAATGCCCGCAAACGCGCAAACAAGAACACTCGGGCAAACAATCAAGCTCGATCGCAAATCCGAACCGTTGCGTTCCAAGATGCCGAATTGCCTGCGCCGAATCCGGATCAGGATGCGGACGACGAAGCTGGCGAAAGTGGATCAGGCGTCATCGGTGACACGCAAATCGAATTCGTCCCAGAACTTGGAACGATTATTATCAAGGGTGCCAAGCGAGACGTTCAACGAGTGATGGATGTCATCAAAGAAATTGAAAAACAAAGCGAAGTCACCAAACCCAACGTCGAAGTTGTTCAGTTGCAACACGCTGATGCCAATGCGGTCGCCACGCTGCTGACACAACTCTACGAAGACGTGCTTTCGGCGCGACAAGGCGAAGTTAGCATCACATCGCTCGACGCACCCAATGCATTGCTGCTGATCGGCCGCACCGAAGCAATCAAAAGTCTTTTAGAATTGATTCAAAAAATCGACCAACCGCTACCGGAATCAGACCGATTGCGGATCTTTCGACTGCAACACGCGTCCGCATTGGATGCCGAACAAACCATACGAGACTTCTTTACCAATCAACCAGGCGAAGATGACGAACTGCGTCCAGGCTTGGGTGGCCGAGTTCGCATTCTGGGCGACTATCGCACCAATTCGCTAATCATTAGTGCCAGCCCGCGTGACATGGAAGAGGCTAGCAGGCTAATTGGCGAATTGGATGTACAGAACACATCCGCACAAACACAAATCAAAGTCTTCCCACTGAACAATGCGTTGGCCGAAGACCTTGCATCGGTCATTGAGGACGCCATCAGTGCGAGCGAAAGTGACGATTCAAACTTAACCAGCCCATCGACCTCTCTTTCGATTGTGAAACTGAATTCACCCGATGGACAGGTGCTGGATTCGGGAATTTTAGCGGGTGCAAGCGTGACGGCTGACAATTCCGGTAACGCGTTGGTTGTGCGAGCGACCGCCGCCAGCATGCCGTTGATCGCGGAACTGATTCGACAGCTTGACCAATCCCCCAACATCGATTCACTGGTCAAGGTATTTACAATTGAAAACGGTGACGCGCTGCAATTGACCAACGCCCTGACGGACCTCTTTGGTGACGATGCTGCCAGCGGTGGCACCAGCGTGGGGTCCGGCAATTTAGCGGCCTTACCACCATCGACCAGTTCAGCCGAAAGCTCGCTGGTTCCGCTGCGATTTAGTCCCGATCAACGGACCAATTCGATTATCGCCAGCGGCAGTGCTGAAGACTTAGAAGTCGTCGAAAGTATCCTGCTGCGTCTGGACAGCCAAGGTTTTGCCGAACGAATTACCGAAGTCATCTGGTTGCGTCACCAAACAGCGGCTGACGTTGCTTTAGCATTGCAGACTTACGTTCAACAAAGAACACAGACCGTTAACACGATTCAACAATTTCAACAGGGCCTTGGTCCTTACGACCTACCTGACCGCGACTTGATTGTCGTGCCCGAACCGGTCACCAACAGTTTGCTGCTAAGCGTCGCACCTCGCTTGTACGAAGATGTGCGAAGGTTAGTTGACCGCCTGGACCGACGTCCACCGATGGTGATGATCAAGGTTGTGCTGGCAGAGGTAAATCTTGGCGACTCGTTCGAAATTGGTGGCGAGATCGGATTGCAGGATTCGCTGCTCTATGACCGTGGCATCGCCGAAGCTTCGATCGGAGCCGGTAATCCGCAAAGCATTCCTGGTTTTAATTTCAACGGCAATGGCACGCCAAACGTCAACTCATTCGGAAGAGAATCACTTGCAGGACGTGGACTGACCAGCTTGGGCGTCGGAACCGGCACCAACGGAATTGGCGGTTTTGTGCTCAGTGCTGCCAGCGAATCGGTAAGCATGTTGTTTAGAACCTTGCAGACCGCCGATCGATTGCAGATCCTAAGCCGTCCACACATCATGACGCTGGACAACACCGAAGGTTTCGTCCAGGTCGGTCGGCAAGTGGCACGAATCACCGATATCATCAACAACTTGAACGGAACCCAGTTGGTGACCGAGGACATTGAAGTTGGATTGATCCTTCGCGTGCGACCACGGGTCGGTGCCGACGGCTTGATCGTCATGAACATTGACGCGACACGTTCCGAACGTGACCCACAAAATGGAACTGCAATTGGCCAATTCGATGATGGTGCGCCCATCATCGTTGACGACATCGTTCGTACGACCGCCCAAAGCACGGTGGCTGCTTACAGCGGACAAACCGTCATTTTTGGTGGCCTGATCCAGAAACAGCGAACCAACATCAGTCGACGTGTTCCGCTTGTCGCCGACATCCCATTGATCGGGAACTTCTTTAAGTTCGACAGCGAAACAGAAACACGCGCTGAAACGCTAATCGTGATGACGCCAATGCTCGTAACCGGTGACGAAGATCTTGAATATGTCAAACAAACCGAATCCAGCCGTATGAGTTGGTGCTTAGCCGATGTGGTTGAAATGCACGGCGACGTCGGACTCAATGGAGGCTATGGGCTTTGGGGGCCCGCCGTTGGGCAAACAATCTACCCCGACCTTCAACCAACCATCGACGACATCATCATTCGCGATGATCTGTCGGTGGAATCCCGCTCTGCAAGTGGTTATTCGATCGACGGTTCTGAATCGATGATATTGGAAGACGGAATTCCTTACGAATCATCGCCTTACCAACCTGCTCCGCTGGAAAACATTCATGAACAAGGGGTCCCCGGCTTCACTCCCAATCCAGCACCACCGATCGGCGGTCCAGTGATGCCCTACTCAACAAGCGATGTTCGCCAGCCCTCATCATCGCTCAATCAAGAACGCAGCAATCAACCTGCCCCATCTCATTCACCGATTCTGGAAAGTACCAAGTTGTCTTCTCAAGCAATGCAAGTCAGTTGGCAAGCACTGATAAAAGAAGACAGCATAGGAACCGCGCCGTCTTCAAAATAAATCGGTCACCGAATCGCTACAACGAACAACCAATTGATTCTCATGACACAATCTTTTAACCAAAGCGTTTGCACCCGCATGCCTGCGGTCACCACCATTGCTTTCCTTGCTTGCGTCTGCTGCATCGCATGCACCAGCGGCTGCGCGACATGGGGCAAAAAGGAATCAGCATCCAGTGACGCAGAGCTCAGTTTCCTAAAACGGATTTCATTGATTGGCAGAGACAAAGCCGAAAAGGCTCCCGAGCCGTATCCGAATCCTGTGAAGATGGCGACCACGTGGACACCCGATACAATCATTCAAACGGGTCGCACACCGACGCGAGGTTTCGGGGGACGAATCTTCTTCTACAACGAAAAGTCGCAACCCGTACCCGTCGACGGAACTTTGATCATCCACGGCTTTGATGAAAAAGAAGAGTCAAAAGAACGAAAATTAAAACGATTTGAATTCACCCCCGAACAGTTTACACGACATTTCAGCCAATCTGACTTAGGCGCTTCCTACAGCATCTGGGTTCCCTGGGACGCCGCGGGAGGTGAACAGAGGAAAATTTCTTTGGTTGCTTCTTTCAAGCCCGTCAATGGTGAAATTGTGCAGGGCATTCCAGCTACGATTCAGTTGCCCGGAAAAAAGCAAGCAGATACAACGGAGCAAGCATACTCGAGGCTTTCCCCTGAATATCGACGATACCGCGATGCAACCCAATCAGGGACGTCACGCACAGGATTGGCAACCACAACGATTACCCGCCGCAGGAGCGAAGATCGCCAGGCCGTCCCAGCAGTGGACATCACTTCTACCCAGGACCGAATTGCCTCAGGCGACACCAAGTGGATGGACCTGGCTCCCAACAACCGTTCGGTACCGTCGGATTCCCGCCCACGTCGTATCGGCAACTATCCCACCCAGGCAATTCCGGCCAGCGCGCGGCTGCCATCACGCCATTAGCGTTCGGTTCAGTCGCATTGGCAGCAAAAAATTTGACCCGGACCTCACTTTTTGCTCTCCTAACTCTGAATCGTGGTTGCCGGCCTGTGTGTTTTCGAGCGTTTGGAATCGTTTTCTATTCGCAGTTTCATAAAAGGCAAGGAATGATTTGTTCCGTTGGCGATCGTTCGCAGGGTTAGTGTTGTGACCAATATCTACGTAGGGAATCTTTCCTTCAACGCCACCGACGATGATATCCGTACCGCATTTGAAGCGTTCGGTACAATCACGTCGATCAACATCATCACCGACAAAGAATCAGGGCGATCACGCGGTTTTGCCTTTGTCGAGATGTCCGATGGTGCCGAAGAAGCAATCCAAAATGTCAACGGCAAAGAAATTGCCGGACGCGCCGTGACCGTTAACGAAGCAAGACCGCGCGAACCACGTGGCAGAAGCGGCGGAAACCGTGGTGGTGGTGGTGGAAATCGTGGTGGTGGAGGCCGCAGCGGTTTCGGCGGCAGCAGCACCTTTGGTGACAGCGGCGGCAACCAAGGTAACCGCGGCGAATACTAGCAGTTGATCACAAACGCGACGGCCCGCTTCCAGCTTTCTAACTTACCGTCACCGACCAGCTTTCTTTGACCTGCATCGCACGACAAAATCAAAACTGCACTGGTGCAGCGCCGGGCTCAAGTTTCAGAGCAGTGGATCTTGTTAAAGATCCTGAAGCACGAGGATCTTTAACAAGAACCACTACTACCAACCCGAATTTTTAGCTTTGACAGACCACTAGCAATTCAACTTTGCATAAGATCGTACGTCTTTTTCGAGATCATCCAAACGAACTTTTAGAGTCTCGGTGGCCTGATCTAAATCAACCGATTGATCAGGTGACAATCGCGTGAAAACATAAAGCTTGATTTTTGGTTCGGTACCACTAGGGCGGACCGCGACATAGTTGCCGGGTTCATCCAGGTCCATGATGATCAGGTTTCCGTCAGGCCCATGCAGCTTTTCGCTTTGCCCCGTCGCAACGGTTGTCGTGGTCGCGGTCGAGTAATCGCGTATTTTGGCGATTTTGATTCCCGCAAGCGAATTCGGTGGAGTGGTACGAAACGCTTTTAGCAATCGTTGCATTGCAGCCATCCCTTCGCTGCCCTCCATGACTAAGTTGATTAGAGTTTCACGGTGGTAACCATGTTTTCGATGCAGGTCGCATAGGTAGTCGTGCATTGACTTGCCGTCTGCCTTTAATTGCGCCGCTAATTCAAACATCAACATGCTTGCCACTGCTCCGTCTTTGTCGCGGCAGTATTGACCGACCAAATACCCGTGCGATTCCTCCGTGCCGTAGACAAAACTGTCAGCTCCGACACGATCCATCACATCAGCAATATGCTTGAAACCGACCAACAAATCGCCCTCGCAGCGTACGCTGTAATTCTCCGCAATCCGACGAATCAGCTCCGTCGTGACGAGTGTTTTGATGATGTAGGAATCGGGTGTCAACGATCCCGCAGCTGAACGCTTACTTAAAACGTACTCACCTAAAATCGCACCGATTTCGTTACCATTGAACGTCCGCCAATCGCCGGATGTGTCTGACGTCATCGGGGCTGCGACGCCAATCCGATCGCAATCGGGATCGGTCGCCAACACTAAATCCGCACCGGACTTTTGAGCGTGTTTGATCGGCGCGTCAAAGATTTGACTGTTTTCAGGATTTGAAACATGACCGGGAACGTTTGGGAAATCACCATTGGGTTCGCTGTGCGGGCCATAGACTTCGATGTCCTTGAAGCCCACTTTCTCTGCCAATGGAACAACCGCTGCTGCCCCGACGCCGTGCAGTGGCGAATACAAAATCTTGACGTCGCGTGGTCCATCAAAAGAACATTTTGAAGCTGCCTCGAAGTAAGCTTGGTCAATTTCATCGGTGACCACTTCGACCATGCCCGCCGCAACGGCCTCGTCGAACGGTGTCGCACTGATTTGTTGGCAGCTCATCACTTTTTCGATGATCGCTTTGTCGTGCGGTGGTAAAACTTGCGCGCCACTGGACCAATAAACTTTTACAGCATTGTCGCTGGGCGGATTGTGGCTAGCCGTGACCATGATTCCGCAGTCGCATTGTTTGTGGCGAACGGCGAACGATAATTGCGGCGTCGCTCGGTAATCGTCTAGCAAATAAACTTTGATCCCGGCTGCGACCATGATGCCAGCACAAAGCTCGGTGAAGTGCCGTGACTTATGACGGGTGTCGTAAGCGATGGCACATGACAGATCTTTTTTGCCGCCATGGCATTCGACGACATAATCCGCTAACCCCTGCGCACTTTCACCAATCGTTCGATCGTTGATTGCATTGGAACCGATCGGGTACATTCGTCCGCGACGTCCACCGGTGCCAAACGGAATAATGGTCCAATAAACATCGTCAAGCTTTTGCCATTTGCCGTCCTGAATGTGATCGATGACCTCGTCGCGATACATCGCGTAGCGATCTTCGATCAACCAGGCTGTGATATTTTCAGCTGCGGTGGTGCTGACCAACCCCTGGGCAGCAGCTTTCTTAACGGCGTCGATGGATGGCTGGACAGTATCAAAATTGCTCATAGCGATGACCGGCAAAGTAAATGAACGAGTGCATAAAGAGCCAGATTGTATTTACTTTGACCGTGGCGTGGGAACGGGTGTGCATTAGACTTAAACGCCTTTCCGCAATCCACGCCACATATCACCTACCTAATTCAAGCGATGACACAATTTGGGTAGAACAGTGCTTGCAACCTAGTGCGGGACTTGTCCGTAGCGGTCAGATGGCGACAAGCGGCGAAAAAAAAATCAAATCTTTATCATGAGACTGGAAATTTGAATGAGTGAATTGATCATCAGCGTCAGCGGGCTGCGCGGCATTGTCGGGGAAACCTTAACCCCTGAAGTCGCGGTTCGATTCGTTGCCGCCTTTGCAGCTCAATTGCCAGAGGGCCCGATCATCATTGGGCGTGACGGACGCAGCAGTGGCCCGATGCTTAGCCGAGCGATCATCGCATCGCTGTCAGCTTGCGGACGAACTTGTATCGACGTTGATGTCGCGTCAACACCAACGATTGGTGTGTTAGTTAACGAACGAGGTGCCGCTGGTGCAGTCCAAATCTCCGCCAGCCACAATCCGCCGCCTTACAATGGCATCAAGTTGTTTGGCAGCACCGGGCGAGTACTCGATGGAGTAACGGGTGCGAAAGTTCGTGATGCGTATTTGGCTGGCGAACATGCTTATACGCCGTTTGATCAGATCGGACTCGTCACCGAGGACTCGGATCCCCATTCGCCTCATTTGCAAAAAGTGCTGGAAACGGTTGACCCGATCGCAATCCGCGCCGCTGGGCATCGTGTGCTAATCGACAGCAATCATGGTGCTGGCAGCTTGCTGGGCGTCCGGCTTTTGGAATCGCTTGGTTGCGAGGTTGTTGCGGTGGGTGATACGCCCGACGGAAATTTTGCCCATGTCCCTGAACCCACCGCAGAAAACTTAACGGGAATTGCCGATCGCGTTCGCGAAGAGAAATGCGTGGTCGGTTTTTGCCAAGACCCGGACGCCGATCGGTTGGCATTGGTGGACGAACAAGGAAACTACATCGGCGAAGAGTACACGCTGGCAATGTGTGTTGCTCATGCGCTTTCAAAACCAGAAACACTAGGTCCAATCGTGATCAACGGTGCGACCAGCGGCATGAGTGAACGGTTGGCGACAGCTGCCGGTGTTTCTTGCTTTCGTAGCGCCGTTGGCGAAGCCAATGTGGCCGACATGATGATCGACAAGAAAGCGACCTACGGCGGTGAAGGTAACGGTGGTCCGATCGATCCACGCGTTGGCTATGTTCGCGACAGTTTTGTCGCAATGGCTCAAGTCTTAGACTTGATGACGGCAACCGGCCAATCGATTTCGCAGTTAGCCGCATCGATTCCCAAACTGCACATCCACAAAGACAAAGCTTCCGTGACACCGGATCGGCTGCCAGCATTGTTTGATGCTCTGATCGCTAAGTATCCCGAAGCCAAGACACAGACCGGCGATGGGCTACGTTTGGCTTGGGACGATCGTTGGTTGTTGGTCCGAGGAAGTAACACCGAACCAATCGTTCGCTTCATTGCCGAAGCGGAAAGCGAAGAACAAGCAAAAGCAATGTGCAAAGCAGCTGCCGAATTGCTATAGAGGGCGGTCGTCGCCGTCTCGCATACCTTTTAGATGCTTGCGATCCAAGACTAGACGCGTAAGAAACCAACGGTTGCCAAGCTTTGCCTTGCTAGGCCTTGGCACCGGGCCAGAACTTCTTCCACTTACTTTCGCCAGCGACCACTTCTTCGCCGCCAGATTCGGCAGCTTCTTCTGCGGTGCTGTTTTTTCCTTGCAATCGGGTTGCGAGATCGTGAATCGCCAAGGTGATCGCAGCTTTGGGGGCTTGAGTAATCAGCGGTACGCCATTGTTGCGAACCTCAACCATGGTGCGGTAATCGTTCGGCAACAACGAGAAAACTTCTCGCCCAAGCGTATCCTTCGCTTTCTTTAGGCTGATTTGCCCCGAGTCCAGACCTGCACGATTGACCACGATCTCGACTTTGTCTGACAACTCATCGATTTCTTCGAAGCTCATCATTAGCCTGACGACGTTACGCAAACATGGAAGGTCTAGCTGAGTCACCAGGACCACCTTGGTCGCGTTTTCCACGGCTGCCATATCAATGGAGCTGTATGTTTTGGAAAGGTCGATAATCAGGTGAGTGAACGACGCCTTCAACAACCCGATAACCTTACGGATGCTATCCTCGGTGATCGTCAACGCGTCCTGCAACTCCACAGGTCTTGGCAGCAAGTACAAACCACTACTGTGCTTGGTCAATGATCGCTTTAATAACTGAATATCCAGTCGAGAAACATTTTGGACAACATCGGCTAGCGTGTAGTCGGGTATCGAATCAAGAAACACGTCGGCATCGCCTAGGGCCAAGTCTAAATCTAACAATGCAACGCTATTCTGCGGATCTGAAGCCAGGACACAACCAAGATTGACTGCCGTGCTCGTCGTCCCAACACCACCGGTCGCACCGGCGATTGCGTAAATTTCGCAGCTTCGTCCACCGGATTCAGCAGAACCAAACTTTTGCTGACTAACCCGAGCCAGTGCTGCATCCAATTCATCGCTGGCTAGCGGCAAAGTCAGGAACTCGCGAGCTCCCGCACGCATGGTCCGCAGGATCAGTTGACCATCACCACTTTCGCTGGCCGCCAAAATGGCCGTACCTGGTGCCTCAGCAGCCATCCGTTCAACCAATTCGATCGCTTGATCAGGATTGGAATCCAGTGAAATAACGCCGACATCAGGAGCAGTGGTTTCGATGACATCGGGGAAGAATTCGTAACGAGAGCAGTCAGCTTCCAACCAAATGGTGTCCATGCTGACAAGCATCGCTTTGAGTGCTTCTCGAGACGTGTCGTTAGGATCGACTAAAGCGATTCGAAGGACATTACTCATGAGTTATTTTTCGATAGCGTGATGTGAACAGACATAATGGATTCTCAAACAAGTGGGCTGTTGCCACTAGTTCGAGGGTGAAGTGATGGTGATACCTTCACCGACAACAATGGGGTCGTTGCCGGGAACAATCGCACCCGATGGGATCGACGGTGGAAGGATGGTTCCACCATGCATCTCGCCGCCGTAGGAAATCCCGCCGCCGTAGCTCGGTTGATGAACGGCGACACCGCTTTGACCACCATTGCAACTAGAGCAACCGCAGTCGGGTCCGCATGACGATTGGCCGCCGTCAACGGTGCACCCTGCGCCGTCACCCAGCAAGTTGGGCACTTCGATGTGACCTTTGACGTAAAGCTCTTTATCGGTGGGCGACATACTGTTCAGCCCTGGTCCACCCACTGGAACCTCGTAAGGATCCATCGCTGCCACTAGTTCTGGCGTGACGGTGATTAGCAATTCGATGTCATTACGCTCCTCAACGACCCGTCGAAAAAGGCTGCCGATGAAGGGCATGTCGCCAAGAATCGGAGTGCTGCGTGTCTGAGCCTCCGTTCGACTTTGAAGCAACCCTGCAATCGCGAAAGTCTGCCCTGCTTGCATCTCAACTGCTGTTTCCACATAGCGTGTTGAGAAACCAGGCACTTGGGTACCTTGCAAACTAATACCCAGTGCGGCGTTTAGCTCTGAAACTTCTGGCCGAATTTCAAGTCGTACTCTTCCTGGGCCTACAACGAAGGGAAGAAAGTCAATCGACGTTCCAAACTCTTCGAATGCAATCGATACTTGACCGTTCTGACCGGGCAAAATGTAAGGAGTCTTACCGCCAACGTTGAAGCGAGCCGGTCGACCGTGCGTCGCCACGACTGTAGGTTCCGCCAATAACTTCACCAAGTCTTGTTGGCGAAGTGCCTGAATCAAAGCAAAGAAATCATTACCGCTCGTTGCGAGTTGATTGGTCAGTTGGGCACCGCTGTTGGCGAAGGTAAAGAGACCATCTGCATCCGCAGTGGAACCAGCAACATCCAACAATGAGCTTGGACCGGATGTTAGATATCCGTCACTGCCATTGACTCCCCAGTCAATCCCAAGCTCACGCAACTTCGTTCGCGAAACTTCCATCACCCGGGTGTGCAACAAAATTTGCTGGACGCCAACAACTTGAACATTGTTGACCACGGTCGGATAAAACTGTTCCACGATGGCAACAGCACGGTCGACATCGTCGACGTTGGTGACCGTTCCAGAAACAATTGCGCTGCTATTGACTGGCAAAACTTGCAAGCTGGCAAAGGGCAGCTGGTTTGCCAAGATGCCTTCGACTTCACGAGCATCAGCGGTCACTGTCACATCGACCGTGTACATCTTGTCGTTGGTGTCCCACAAGTTTAGCTGAGTGGTACCAGGCACCTTTGCGAATATCTGAATTTGGTTCTGCGAAACCGGCGTCGCGCCCAAGATGGTTTCGTTGTGAACCTGGAACTTTGGAATCCGCTCTTCCAAGGTCAATATGCGGCTACTCTTGACGAGCATTTGCACGCGTTCGATCGACTGCGAAATGGATTTATTGACCGTAGACTCACTGCTGGTCAACTTGATAGCATCCTGTGCCACAACAGTTATCTGGCTGGCGGCCGCCATCCCAGTCACCACCATGACAGTGGCAAAGAGTCGAGTAACGGCGTAAGCCTTTGGGCGAGTCGTTTCCATCGCGAATGCGTCCTTGCAGTAGACCTACCTATTGATTGAATCAATAAGAATCGAACACGGCGAGCAATCCTTTGCTCAGTGAACAATTAGGTCTTGGCGTTAAACAGTAAGAAAAAAAGGGTCTTTCGATGTAGTGGATCTCGTTCAAGATCCCATCGTGTTAGGATCATGAATAAGATCCACTACGTTCATCTCAACAGCGTCTAGTACTTGTAATTTGTGCGAATGCGTGAGCCGCGTCGATTTGTTGGTGGCTGGAACAGCGGACTGTCTTCCCCGTTAAGGTAGCTGTACTCATCGGCATCCACCGATCCGGGCGGGGTGGACTTGCCAGCCTGTTCATCGATCAACGGAAAATCACCCTCAGCACTCTCTTCGTTTTCTCCGCCAACCTCGCCGACTCGAACCGGCAATTTGCCGGGGACGATCCAGTATTCCACCATCCGGCCTTCAACCAACTTCATCATTGAAAAGCCCTGTTCAGCAGGCTTCGATGGCTCGGTCGACTGAGCGTAGGAGCGATTACCCCGTCGGCTGTTTTGATCGGCAAGCATCTGTGTTTGTTCTTGCTTGAGTCTGAACTCTTCAATCCAAGCAAGGAAGTCTGCTGCTGCTTCGTTTGATCCATCGTCGTTTGTGTAGTCAGCGTCGCTTCCGAGAGCCAATTGAATACGGCCTAGTTCGCCAGCGTAAGACCAAGCTTGCTGATCTTTCTTGTTGATCAACAATTGGATATTGCGAACTGATTTAGGTCGATCTTCGCCCGCTCTTCGTTGCGTGTCGCCATCAAGTGCATAGACTCGGATGCCCATCAGAACCGTTTTGGTCATCGTTTGCGGAATCAGGTCACTCTTTTCAAAGTAAGAGAGCACGTCGACGCGATCACCGGGCTGGATTAAGTTGGCGATACTAACATCAGATGCACGCATGGCCACGACACTGTAGCCCTTGGGCACGGTCGTCCAGTTTTCGTCCATTAATTTGACTGGCATGATTGGTTCGCCAGTGAAGAAGCGTTGCTTGGCGTAACGCTTTTCAAGTTGTGCAAAGTCGCCCGATGAACCTTCAGGAATCTTGTCCGCAGGCCATTGCTCTAAACGAACCTTTTCGGGAGTGATGGCTTCGCCAATGTCAATCGCCGCAGCCGCCACGAAGATTTCTGTCGTCGATACTTCGGTGGGTCCAGTTGAAGCATTAAGAAACTGATTAGCAACCACGGTCGCGACCGTGCCTACAACCAGAGCGATCAGTAGAAGCATTGACTTTCGCATGATTTCTAAGAGCCCCTTGCAGGCAGCGTGTTGGCGGATCGGTCCGAGTCGAATGGAAATTCGCCTAATTCGGGAACCGACTCTCTAGGAGGTTTCGACGCGACGAACGTTATAACTACACCCCGCACGTCGCCGAGGGCACCACCGATACGACCGAAGAGGTCGATGCATTCGCACGACCTCCCCTAATCAAAATAAATTACCAGGGCGACCTCTTTGCCTAGGCAGTGAAGATCACGCCCAAACCAGTGGTTTCACGCTTGCGGACGTTTCTACGCCAGCATTCCCGCTAATGCAAAGTAAGCGATGGAACCAATTGCCATCGGAATGCCGTAAGGAAGCAAGTACATCTCTGGCTTACGCTCACGTGCGATTGCAGCAAGTTTCTTAGGATCGCGGACATCCTTCCATTCCAACAAGATCCGCTGAGCCATCGTGAAGTGGTGCTGCCAGTTGCCGCTTTTCCAAATCATGAATGCGGCCATGACGCCACCGACAACCGCAGTCGCGGCAAATGCGTAAAGCGTGATGACAGTTCCAAGCCATGCACCAACACCGGCAAGCAGTTTCACGTCACCCGCACCCATGCCGCCAATGTTGCGAAGCACAAGTAAAAGCATCATGCCGACAAAGGTACCGGAAAGGCTGAAAAGCAGTCCGTCGGTCCCGAATCCGCCTTGGACAGTCCAGTGAATCCAACCGGCGATGATGAAGGGGAAGGTCAACCAGTTTGGCACCTTCAAAATTTTTCCGTCGATCACAGCAGCCACGATCAAGACAATCGTGACGAACCAGACGACCCAAGTATCCGCAGCAGCGGCAGCAGTGGAGTGAAACATTGTGTGTTCCCCGTGTATGTTTTGTTAAGCGAGCATCATTGGGCGGAATTGTGATCCCGCTACTTCTTTTCGAGTTCGTGCGAAACTCTGATTTTTGTTGGTCGCCGATTGTTGATTTTGTAATAACGCGTCAGCCAAATTGGCTGCTAGCGGGGACCGATCATCCAGCTGAAAACGGCAAACAGCAGGGTGACGACACAGCAAGACAGCTGCCAAGCATAGGCCGCAGCATCAACAGGAATTAGTGGATAGTTCATTGCGTGTATTGTCTCCGGTAAGTCGTTCCGTTCGAATCGCCTTGCACACACTTTCGCATCAGCGAGAGTGCGTGCCGGCGACATCAGAACATTTGCTGAGGAATAATCCTCGGCACCCAGATTACTGTCCGATTCGGTCAGCAACTTCTTGGAACTTGGCGTTCGCGTTGGTTCCGATCAAGCTGACCGAACCCAAGCATACGATGACGATCAGAGCAAGCATGACTGCGTACTCAACTGCGGTTGGGCCATCTTCTTCTTTAAGGAATTCGACGACGCTTGTTGCGAAATTCTTCATAGTTCTCAATCCTCGCGAGTGAGATGCATGCTGTGGTATCCCGCAGCATGCGATTGACTAAGTGGGGCAAGTTCAAAGTGAACCATTTCCCGGTCTCAGGCAGCCTCGTCTTTTGACTTTCGTCCGACGCGCCTTGGCTCAAACAATCCTGTGATTGAACGTTCCGCGGCAGCTCGGCGTTCCTGAAGCTTTCCCCGAAGGGTCACTCACGGATCCGTAGCTTTGCGCCCCGTTTTCTCAAACGGTTTGCCTTTGTCTTGGAAAGCAAGGCTGACCGAAAGCTCGTGGCACTCGTTATACGAACCAATGCTGAACTCTCGGCAGCAGATCGAACATCGATCCACTCACTTCTTACTGGAAACCTATGCCATAAAGCTTGTGAGTCAAAAAACTCCGGTAGGCGAAACCTTAACGCTTAGCGAATACAGCTAGATATAACAGTTACAACGATTAGTCACGCGGGAACACCCGTTTAGGCCACCATTGGTAACTGTGCGATTCAATTTTTCGGCGATGCACCACCGCAAACAACTCACCTCTCCAAATCGCTGCGGCGTCTCCCGATGTCACCACGTTGCCTGAATCATCCACCGCATCAACATTTAAATCCAATCCGTTGACCAAGCGCCGTGCTTGATCATCGTCAACGTGGAAGCTTGGCAAAAAACCGACAGCGTCCAAGCCAGGACGCAAGAATGGAAGCGGATCAGTGCTGCGAAGCGTGTCAACTGAAACACTATCACGTTCATGAAAAACGCCGACCGCATAGCGTCTTAAATAGGTCATGACGCCAACCGAACCGGCCCCGGCGGCCAAATCCATTCCCAAAGTACGGATGTAAGTACCGGAACCACAACCAATATCCATGTCCAATTCTGGTGGCTCGAATCGAGTAATGTCCAAGTGGTTGATGACCACTTGGCGGCTAGGCACCACAACTTCCTTTCCGGCACGCACTAAGTCGTACGCCCGCTTACCGTCAATTTTGATGGCTGAATGCGCAGGTGGAATTTGAGTGATCGTGCCGCGAAGTGTCGCCGCGGCTGAATCAAGTTGGTCACGATTGGGCATCGGCAAATCATCGCGAATGGTTACTTCCCCTTCGGCGTCACCTGATATCGTCGACTTCCCCAGGACAAATGTCGCTCGATAGAACTTCGGCTGCTGCTGGACATAGGGCACCAACCGGACCGCCCGACCAACCGCCAAAACCAGCACTCCTTCGGCTAATGGGTCCAATGTCCCCGCGTGCCCCACTTTCACTTTCTGACCGCCATTGGCTTTGCGTAAGCAGCCAGCCACGATATTAACCGCGTCGCGTGAAGTCATCCCGACGGGCTTATCGCAACAAAGAAATCCAAACGGTGTCATCTAATGGCCAGCTACTTGCGTGGGAAACAAAAACCAAACTACATCCAGGGCAAGTGTGTTTTTCAAGCAGGGTATCGTCAGTACGATAGGGGTAGGGAAGTCCGGTTGAGCCGGACTCCCCTCCCTCAGAACCGTACG
>CAYVAN010000088.1:7529-18116 GCA_964449225.1 uncultured Rhodopirellula sp. | reverse complement strand
CCACTACACCGTACCGCAGCGTCATTGTGCTTGGTGGAGGAATTGTTGTCACTGCGCAAGGCACTCCCGAAGCCGGGCAAGACGGTGAACGCGTCATATCAGCCGCACAACTTTGGCACCGTGGACTGACCAAGTCAATCATTTGCACGGGTGAAGACCCAAACGGCGAATACCATCCAAAAGATCTTGGTAAACAAATGCTGGTCAGTCTTGGTGTGCCAGCAGAGGTCATCTTTCGCGTCGGTGGCGAAAACACCACGCAAGAAATGCAAAAGTTGAAACTGTTTTTCAAACAGTCTCATGAAGGATTCCCTGATTCTAAGCCATCTGAAAAAGTGGCGTTGATCACCAGTGCTTTTCATTTGAATCGCGCCGTTCGTCTTGCCGAGGCTGAGGGGCTGGACCAACAGATTGAATTGGAGCCTATCGCGACTTGTTTTCGCACGACGCCCATCGGAATGCTCTCCCCTAGAAAAATCATTCCCGACGCGGATGCCGCAGCGGACTTTGGTCGCGCTTTGAAGGAGACTCTCGCAAAAATAGTTGGCCGTTAAAACCAAGACGGCGAAGCGGCAAAAGGTTAAGATAACTGCGGCGGAACATTTCTTTTCTGCGACGAGAGGGCATTCGTTGGTGCAGAACACTGGTTGCAATCGCTGGACAATGCTTGTCCATCAACATCCGTTAATGTTGATTGCAGCGGCAGCTGTGATCGGAATTTTTCTTGATAGCGTCTGTCCCGAAGGTCAGAAACCGCTGATCTTTGGCGGTTGGATTTGCATGACGCTTGTCAGTTTGCTGACGCTTTCCGCCTGCTTCCTATCGAAGTCAAAGCTGTCTGCTGTGGTATTGATTTCGGTGATCGTTTTGGTGATGTCCATTTCAGGCATCAATCACCATTGGCAGGATCTTCGTTACCAGCAATCTGGTTTACGTCGGATGATTGGCCCGCAAGAGAGAGCCGCGATTGTCGAAGGCACGGTTTGTTCTACGCCCACGCTACGACCGAATCCATTCGCATTTCGAGGTTCTTCGCCGGATGGTGACGCAAAGAAATCGCCCTGGAACACATCGTTGGTTCTTTCAGCTGATCAATTCCGCATCGGTCAAGTCATGCATCCCACCGATGGGTTTCTGCGAGTATCGATCGGGGAGCGTTGTGACCACCTCCGTCCGGGTGACCGTATTCGGGCTTATGGCACGATCACCAGAGCTGATTCGCCAACCAACCCGGGCAGTCACGATTGGGTTGCCGCCGATCGAAGCGGAAATATCCAAGGACGTTTGAATGTTGACCAAGTGACGCAATTGGAATTGTTGACTTCTAATTCAGGTAATTACAGCGGCAAACGAATGGTTGCAGAGATTGCGGTCCGCGGCCGGGATGTATTGCTGGACCAATTGGGTGAAACAACGGGACCGCTGGCGGTCGCGTTGGTTCTAGGCCAGCGAGATTTCGTGGATTCAAATACGAGGGATCGATTGTTGGTCACGGGGACGGCGCATCTGTTGTCCGTCAGCGGAATGCACCTAGCGATTGTGGTTTCGCTTGCGATGTTCTTAGCTTCGGTGTTGCGAATGCCAATCTTTTGGAAGGTATCCTTCACGATCGCTGTTTGTGTTTTCTACACGGCGCTGACCGGTGGACGGCCACCCGTTTTGCGAGCGGCGATTTTGGTTTCAACGTTTGCAATTGCTCTCTGGATGCGAAGACCCAGCCAAGCGATCAATACACTATCACTTGCCGGTCTGTTGCTGCTGTTTTTGAATCCCGAAAATCTATTTAGTGTCGGTGTTCAACTCTCTTTTTTAGCGGTCGGAACATTGTTGATGGCCAGCGGAAGACTCAACCGACAACATCAATCCAAGATCATTGATGCGGCGATTGACAGAGAAGAAAAGCTTATCGCGCTCGCCGAGGGAGCGCGGTCCCGACCGGTTTACCACCTAAAAGTCTTAACCAAAATCGTTACAAGCCTGCTGTGGCTTAGTCTTTGCGTGACAGCGATCGCGGCTCCATTGGTTTGGCATCAGTTCCATGTCGTGTCGATCATCAGCGTGTGTACCAATGTGCTGTTGGGTCCGTTACTGTTCGTTGCATTGGCGGCCGGATTGATGACGGTTATCGGCGGGCTGATTCATCCGTGGGTCGCTTGGCCAGCGGCGATTGTTTGCCATGCAACGATCTGGATCATGCAGTCCATCATCGTCGCGGCCGCTTCGATACCGTTGGGGCATGCTTGGATGCCAGCACCACCCACGTTTTGGGTAGTCGTGTTTTACGTTGGACTGGCTGCAACACTTTTAATGCCGCGATCAATGACAGCTCGGATGACACGGGCAGCTTGGATCACATGTTGGATGTTGGTGATGTTTGCATTGGCCAGTCGGCCAGCGGAACTGCCGGATCGCTGCGTTGAATTTACCTTTGTCGATGTGGGTCATGGAACGTCCGTCATCATGCGCTCGGGTGATGAGGTCTGGTTGTATGATTGCGGACGTCTTGGAAACGATGTTGGAAATTCACGGCATATCGAAGAGGTACTTTGGTCGCTTGGGGTCAGCCGTCTCAATGGAATCGTTCTGTCACATGCTGATTCAGATCACTTTAATGCCTTGCCTGGAATCCTAACCCGATTTGCAGTGAACCAGATCGTGACGCCGCCGGGAATGATGGCAGAACCAGAAACCGCCTTGGAACCTATCGTTAAAGCGATTAGACGTCACGCGATTCCTACGCGTGAATTATTCGTGGGCAGCGTCTTGGCAATCGGCGAATCAGAAGTCAAAGTGCTGCACCCGCCAGCGGTTCGAGTCCCCGGCAGCGACAATGCCAACAGCTTGGTGCTTCGGTTGGATCATGCCGGGACAGTCGTGTTGTTGCCGGGCGATTTGGAACCGCCAGGAACCGAAGTGATGACAATTCAAGACCGTCCACCGCCGGGTGGCGTTATGATGGCACCCCATCACGGTAGTCTGGCGATGGACGCGGAAATGATCCTGCAATGGGCTAGACCAGCTGAAACCATCGTCAGTGGGGGACGGTTGGCCCGGCGACCGGAGGTTTCAGCAATGCTGGCACAACAAGGCAGCCAAGTACACGTCACCGCCCTGTCAGGTGCCATTCGAGTCCGAATTAATCGTAACGGAGAAATTGACATCCGATCGTGGCTCGAATCACCCTGGTGTAACATAGGGAAAGACTAGAATCGTCTCTGTTGTGGATGCAGGCTGATATCAAGGGCAGCTGGGCATCTTAATTTTTATCAGAAAGAACTCGTGCTAAGCATTCTTGGCAATATCACGATTACCTGCTTCTTCACCAGTTATCTGGTGGTTTTGCTGCTGGAGTTATTACGCCTGGTCGGCCGTGTCCCTGGTCGCGGCTTGATGGTGATCGTGATGATGGTCATCGGATTGTTCACTCACGGATGTTACTTGATCCTTCGAGCGTCCCAAGAAACCGTTCAGATTGGCGGATCTGGTGAAGCTGGCTTGTTTGCGACATGGACCGATTGGTCGCTTCTACTGGCATTGGGATTGGCAGTTTGTTTCTTTGTCTATCACTTGCGTCGACCCGATACGGTGATCAGTTTCTTTTATCTACCTGCGGTGATGGCGATGATCGCGGTGGGTGTGGTGGTTCGAGATCAGCCGCCGTTTTCCCGTAGTGAAGCGACTCAAGTTTGGCGGAGCATTCACGGGTTTGCGATGATGGCAGGGTCGATGGCCGTATTGGTCGGGTTTCTCGCTGGAATCATGTACTTGATTCAATCGCGTCGTTTAAAGAAACATCGCGCCGGTTCTGGGCTGCGTTTGCCGACTCTGGAAACACTTGGGCGAGTCAATCGACGATCGCTAATGTTCAGCACCGTTTCGGTCGGTATCGGAGTCATCGCAGGTGTGATCATGAACCTGAATCGCTGGGGTCAAATTGGGTGGACCGATGGTGGCGTGCTGTTGAGTACGTTGTTGTTGGGTTGGTTGATTGCCGCGACTCTATTGGAACATTTGTACGCACCCGCAAAACAGGGTCGCAAGGCGGTCTATCTAACGCTTGCCAGTTTGGGTTTCTTTGTGTTGGCGATGTGGGGCGTGTTAAGCACCCAGCACGGTCAGTCGCCCAAACCTGCGGAGAATTCCAGTGAGCAAACGATCCATCGGGCTGGAATCCAACGATTGTCGCAACCAAAATCAACGGTCCAGGACGGTCGGTCGTGAAGCTGCAAATGATCGGGTGCAGCCACCATGATACGGCTGTCGATTTTCGAGAAAAAATTGCCTTCAGTGGTGATCAGGTCACCGACACCCTAGCGGAATTTAGGCGGCAGTATCCATCCTGCGAATTGGTCCTGCTAAGCACCTGCAATCGAATCGAGCTTTACACGACCGCGCCGGACGATGCCGAACTTGATCGCAACGCGGTTGCACAGTTCCTGGCCGATCAACAACGGTTAACAGCTGATGAAGTGATCGATCAAATGATCTACCGATCAGGAACCGAAGCAATTGAACACCTTTTCGCAGTCGCATCGAGTTTGGACAGCATGGTGGTCGGCGAAGCACAGATTTTGTCGCAGGTCAAACAAGCCTACGATCGCGCCTGCCATGTCGGATCAGCGGGACCGCTAACGCATAGCGTCTTTCAATCTGCCAATCGTGCTGCTAAACGAGTTCAACAAGAAACCAGCATTCATCGTCGCCGCGTCAGCGTCCCCAGTGTCGCGGTCGGCGAAGTAATTCCCGAATTCTTTGACTCACTAGCGAACAAACAGGTTGTCATTTGTGGTGCAGGCGAAATGGGCGAAGAAACCCTGCGTTACCTTCAACAAGCAGGCGCGACCAACATTACCGTTCTTAATCGCAGTTACGATCGCGGAGCCGCGTTGGCGAAACAATTTGGAACGAACGTCGACCGCTGGGAAACGTTGGAAGAACAAATCGTGACAGCAGATGTAGTCGTAGGAACGACTTCAGCAAGTGAGCCAATCATAGAACTGGCGGACTTCAAACCGTTGCATTCACGTCGTAACCATCGCGTCTTGTTAATTCTTGACCTCGCCATTCCTCGTGATTTTGACCCTTCCATTAGCGATCTTAGTAGCGTCTATCTCTACGCCATTGATGATCTAAAGGCTGCTTGCGAGCGAAACCAGAATCAACGGCAAAAAGAATGGCCCAAAGCAAAGCAAATCATCGACGAAGAAACTCAACGGTTCGTGCAAGCGTTCCAGCACCGATCCACGGGCCCTGTGATCCGACGTTTGCGAGATCAAGCGTTGGAATTAAAGAGCGACGAATTACAACGATTGGTGGGCAAACTACAACTAGACCAGATGGATCCAGCAGTTGCCAAAGAGATTGAAAAATCCTTCGATCGCCTAATCAACAAATTGTTGCATCCTCCGTTGACATCGATTCGGGACGATGCAGCGGAGGGACACACACGAGGATTATTAGAGGCAGTTCGCCACCTCTTCAATTTAGGTGACGAGTAGCGACGTGTGCCTGAACTGCGCTTCGCTTGTTCCGGTCTACAAATTCAGTCCCACTCTTCGTCGTCTTCCTCTTCATCGTCGTCCTCGTCATCGTCCTCGCTCCAGTCTTCGTCATCGTCGGCCTGGTCAACATCATCAAGGTCTTCGTCGTCATCCTCGTCGTCATCTTCATCTTCTGAATCGTCGACTTCTTCCCAGTCGCCGTCGAGCTCATCATCGTCTTCCACGTCGTCGTCGTCATCTTCTTCGTCGTCCCAGTCATCATCTTCGTCATCCCAATCGTCGTCGTCATCGTCGTTGACGCCTTCGTAGAGATCGTCTTCTTCGTCTTCGATGACAGCCGCCGGATTGTCAGTGGTGACTTCTTCTGCGGCCCAATCTTGGACTGAGGCCGCAGCTTGTGAGGCAGCAATGATGGGATCGATAACTGGGTTGACTTCGCTGCTGGGCTCAGACGCGACAAGGGTACTCACGACAGGCTCCTTCGATGGATTCGATGCTGGGGAATGCAAGATTGGGGACTGCAAAACTGGGGAATTCGAAACTTCTAATGTCGATCCTTGATCCGGCGACGCCTCGTCGAGTTGATTTGGCGACGCTTCGTCGGGTTGATTTGGCGACGCTTCGTCGGGTGACGGATCATGGGGTATCGAGTGAACGGACGGGTTTTCTTGAGACGATTCTTCGGGATTGTCTTCTTGAAGGGTCTGCCACTGAATGGGAGGCAAAGCTTCTGAATTCGCTAACCCGAAAAGTTGTAAGAAACGTTTGGTGGTTCCGTAAAGATAGGGCCTTCCTAATTCTTCGCTACGGCCCGCAATTCGTATCAAATCCCGCTCCATTAATTGCCGCAACAATTCGCCACAGGCCACCCCTCGAATCGCCTCCACGCTAGACCTTGCCAGGGGACCGCGGTAGGCGACGATGGCCAGCGTTTCCATCATCGGCGTGGATAGACGAACCGGTGCCGGGACATGCGACAGCCGCGACAACCAGGGCGATAGTGCCGACCGCGTCATCATTCGGTAGCCACCGGCAACCAGTTCAATTCGCATCGCTCGACCCAAATTCTGGTAGACCGAGCCTAGATCACGAACATGGGTCCGCACCTCAGTCGCATCGGCGACTTGCGCCAATTGGGCTAATTTCCTTGGTGAAAGCGGGTTCTTTGCCAACAACAAGACCGCTTCGACTCGGCGACGTCTGACCAGAGGATCCTCCTCAAGATCGTCTGCTGGCGAATCAGATCGATCGCTCACCTGATCGCGGCCAAAATCTTCCATCAACGGATCAGCACCGCTACCCGCGATCACCGCTGCGTAGGGTCGTCGCAGAACGGGATCACTGCAATGCTTGCTAAGGGCTTTGGAACAAGCCAGTCCAGGCCAACCCGCCGCACTGGGACGGCTAACCAACGAAGATGCTGCGGACCAGGATTGAGACATAGGCTAGAATGAATTTCGCGTCATAATTTTTTCAAATTTTTTTTGCGTTGATACCCGCAGGCGTCTCAACCTTCCCCAAAGAGAGTCCGCGTGTCCACCTCGGTTTCCCAGAACGAATCCCAAAACGAAGCTCAGAGCGAAGCTCAGAGCGAATCCCAGCTATCCAGTCCACGTCACGGTCAACGCAACAGAAAATCGATCCGCAATTGGGGAACTGCCGCGGGCATGATTCTAGTGCTATTGGTGGGCATCTTTGTCATTCGGACGCAAGGTCACGTCAGCGGCGTCGAATTCGCACCAAGCCACTTCCAAACCCGTCAGTTCAGTTTTTACGAGATACCGCTGCTACAGCTCCAAATCACTCCCATCTATCGCAAAACGACCACTAATAAAACAGCTACTTATCTACGACAAAAATCACTGATCCAGTCGACCCGCGGACCGGCCCAGACATGGCATCTGGTCAGCCTTTCGCGAGGTTTAACAGGATCAACCGCTGCGGACGCCAGCTTCCTGATCGATCAACTGGAACTCAGCTCAGCCGGAAAGGACTATTGGCGACAATGGAGCATCGATCATCCGGCCAAAGCGACCTTGGTCTGGCCGATCATCCAAAAATTGGCCGATCGCGAACTCTATGTCCTAATCCCTGGCCTGTTGGAGTTGGTTTCCGCCGATTCAAGTAAACCGGCCACAGGAATCGAAATGCTCAAACGTGATATCGACACGTATCTACAGGACGAATATCTGTCACTGATCGGCGACATGGCCGCCGCCGATCGCCAACGACTCGCAGCAGCGCTATTATCCGAAGCCCGTTCTGATTACCCCAAGAATGCGGACCTACAGACTATCCAAAACGAAAATCCTGACTGGGCGAACTTGCTTGACGAAGTTGATACGCCGAGGTCGATAACGCAATGATCTATCTCGACAATAACGCCACGACCGCCATCGATCCTCGTGTGGTCGATGCGATGAATTCAGTTTGGAACAGCGGACCACTCAACCCTTCCAGCCAACACCGCGTCGGACAACGCGCCCAAGGCTTGATCGAACAAGCGACCGCCCAAATCGGAAAATGTCTGGGATCCCGATTGGATCAGCCCGGCGGTGCTCGGTTGATCCTGACAAGCGGTGGAACCGAATCAAACAATCTTGCGCTGCGAGGCATCGGTGGAATGTCGACCGCTGCAAAATCTGATGGGCGACTTGGTCCAATCGTTGTCAGCCGCATCGAACACCCCAGCATCCTGGCAACTGCCAAAGCGATGGAAACAGAAGGAACAGAGATCCGCTGGCTCGACGTGGATCCACACGGCATGGTTTGTCTGGATCAATTGGAATCACTGATTCAGCAGGGCAATTCCAAACCAGCGTTGGTATCGATCATGTCGGCCAATAACGAAACCGGCGTGGTCCAACCCATTGCGCAGGCAGCACGAATCTGCCGCGCCGCAGATGTACCATTGCACGTCGACGCGACTCAAACAGTCGGCAAACAACTTTTCCACATCACGGATTTAGGGGTCGCAGCGGTCACGTTCACCGCACATAAATTTCACGGCCCCGCTGGCGTGGGTGCTCTTTGGATTGATGGTGGTATCAAAGTCGAAGCGATGCTTCGCGGCGGCGAACAACAATTAGATACAAGACCTGGTACCGAGCCGGTCGCGCTGGTGATCGCAATGGCGGAAGCCTTAACGCTGGCGTGCGAGGAAATAGAAACCTCGCACGTTCACACCGCTGAACTACGTGATCGCTTAGAAACTGGCTTGGTCGACCGAATCGGCAATGTGGTCGTTCACGGTCAAGACTCCCATCGATTACCAATGACCACTTGTCTGTCATTCATCGGAATCAACCGCCAATCCCTATTGATGGCTCTAGATATGGCGGGAATCGCGTGCAGCAGCGGATCAGCATGCAGCAGCGGTAGCAGCCCGCCTAGCCACGTATTATTGGCCATGAATCGCCCTAAATGTGAGATCGATTCCGCGATACGATTCGGAGTGTCCAAGTTTTCCACCGAACAGGAAATCGATTCCGCGATTGATTCTATCTCCAATGTTTGCATACGGTTAAGGTCGAAAAACGATGTGGATAACTAAGGTTTATCCACTAGCAAAACTTGCAGCAACGCCTACAATCAAGCGAAATCGGATCTAAATCCGCCAACTTGCCAGGCTTCTCCAAACGAGACTCCGCGTCAATCGTGTTGCTGCAAGAAGAAACGACCGTCGAATCATTTCCGTTGGAACGGCCTACGCTCCAGCGTCGGCGGCGTGGTGCTACACTCGATGTCGGCTCTTTGCCGTACTTTATTGCTGGCGATGAAAACCGATTGGCTTCTCTGGTCTGCCGGGGTGAAATCGATGTTTTCCAGATCGGTAACCCTGTCTTGCTGACCGGACCGGTTGGCTGCGGCAAAACATCGATCGCTTTGCACCTGGCAACTCGCGCGGCAATGGACCATGTGACCGACGCAAATTTGACTGACGTTGGTCAATCAAAGAATGGTCCAGCGAAAGTCGTTTACTATTCCGCGGTCGATTTTGCGCGATCGTATGCTGAAGCGATTGGTGCGGACGATTTAAAACCTCTCAGTGAAGAACTAGACGATGCACCGGTGTTGGTGGTCGATGATCTGCACTTGATCGCCAACAAAATTGCCGCACAAGAAGAATTGGCCCTGCGAATTGAAACACGTTTCGACGCTGGTAAACCCACGATTCTGACCTGTAAACGAAACCCTGCCGAAGTGCGTGGAATCTGCAACCGCTTGGCCAGCCGTGCTGCCCCCGGTTTGATGATTCCCATCGCGTTGCCCAAAACAGAATCACGAAAACAATTATTGGGTGAGCTTGCACTGCACATGGGTCTGGAAATCGACGCCAGTCTAATTTCGATCCTGGATGCGGGATTGGAAAGTGCGATTCCAGTTCGTGCGATGGAAGCGGCGATGAAGCAGGTTCAGCTTTGGTGCCGAATGAACGAATCGGAAACTTCGCTTGCTGCTGTGCAAGCTGCAATCAACGGCAGCCGGCAAGTCCGTGACGTTTCGGTCGCAACGATCACCAACACGGTTGCTCGCTATTTCAGTTTAAAGAGTTCAGATTTGCGTAGCAGTTCACGTAAACAGAATCTCGTCCGTGCGCGTTCACTGGCAATGTGGTTAGCCCGCAAGTTAACCGACACTAGCATGAATCAAATTGGCGAACACTTCGGCGGACGTGATCACACCACCGTGCTTCACGCAGTACGAAAAACAACCGAGTTAGTCGAATCCGACACCGCCATCCGCCGTGCAGCAGCCGAGCTGACCGAAAAACTGGCTGCCTGATCAGTCTATTCGAAACGGCTTCTTACCAAGTCAATCATTTGGTCATGTTTCGCGATCGCTTCTTCCATCGCACGATTTAGCGGAGTCGGATCAAACATCATCTCAGCAAATCGAACTTGACTCTCCTCTGTCAATCGAATCACCTGTTGATAATGCACTGCTTGTTCGGCCCTCGCTTTGGCTGATGTAGGCCGGAACAAGCGAAGCGCAGTTCAGGCAAACGCAGTTCAGGCAAACGCAATTCAGGCAAACGCAGATCAGGCAATTGAGTTGCAGGGTGTTGAATTGCAGGGTGTTGCAT
>CAYVAN010000088.1:0-7519 GCA_964449225.1 uncultured Rhodopirellula sp. | reverse complement strand
ACTTCAATCTCCTGTTTCAATCTAAACACCTTTTTATAATGCAGTGTTTGTTCCGGCCTACAGCCTACAGCCCGATCCCGGCATCCAGTTTGTCTTTAAGTTTGCCACCCTTGTCCGTCAGGTTGCTGCCAACGGAATAACCAACAACGGCACCCCCAACTAACTTCAACTTCATCGTTGATTCATCATGTCGCTTCCTTGAACCTGCCAAGCTGAGAATGATGATCGCATTGAAGCATGAAATATCATCTTTTTTATTGGTGGATAAATCGTTTGTTAATTGTCAGTCAGCCGTGTTGATCCAAGGCCATCGATTGTTAGCCTTCCAAAGTCACTGTTGACCTATGTCGCAAAGATCAACGCACCCCGACCCTAGATATTCACAACCCTAACGCTTTATCCACGCAAGCAAGGTAAGCAAAACTTGTTTTTCAGAAACAACTTAGGTCGTCTTCACTGGCAATGATGAACACTTCTGCCTGACCCATTACGATGACGACGTTAAATAAATATTACTTACTTTAAAGAGAGCATCATCACACAGCAAAAAGCCGCTTCACCCCCGGTCGTGCGTTGATGGCTTTCTCGATGTAAAACATGGGTCGTCCCGTTTAACCTTCCTTGCTGAAGACTCGCTTCTATGAAAATCGTTTGCCAACGAGAACCTCTTACTCAAGCCTTTGCATTGGCCGCCAGCATTGCACCCAGTCGATCGCCTAAGGAGATCCTTCAAAATGTCAAAGTCACAGCTTCAGGTGACAAATTGACTTTGATCGCAACTGACATGGAAGTTGGTATTCGCTTAGAAGTCGAAGAAGGCATCGAGATTGAAACCGAAGGTGCTGGCCTGTTACCCGTCCAGAAAATGATGGCGATCCTTCGTGAAAGCAACGATGAGACGCTGACGATCGAAACCGATGATTCGGGAATTCAAGTAACCGGCAGCCGAAGTAAGTTCAAACTTCCCGGTGCCAACCCCGATGAATTCCCAAGTGTGGCTGGATTTGAAGAAGATAAGTATCACGTCGTTCCCACCCGTTTGTTTCGCGAAATGGTTAAACGAACCGTGTTCGCAACCGACCCCGAAAGCAGTCGATACGCCCTTGGCGGAGTGCTTTTGGAGATGGAAGACACCAGCGTCACCGCAGTCGGAACGGATGGTCGCAGGCTTGCCAGAATGGAAGGCACCGGTGAATCGGTTGGCCAGCATCAGACCACTGGCATGACCACCATTGTGCCTACCCGGGCAATCCAATTGATGGAACGAGCACTGAGTGATAAGGAAGAAACCGTTGACGTTGCAGCTCGTAATAACGACCTCTTGCTTCGAACCAGTCGAGCGGTGATTTATTCTCGCTTGGTTGAAGGTCGCTATCCAAATTGGCGACAAGTGTTGCCACAGCGCAGTGAAGCTATCCAGTTAGATATGACGGTCGGTCCACTTTTCGCCGCATTGCGTCAAGCTGCGATTGTTACTGATATGGAAAGTCGTGGGATCGATTTCACGTTTGCCGACGGGACGCTGAAACTGGAAGCCAGCACGGCGGAAATTGGCGAATCGCAGATTGAACTGCCGATTGCCTACGATGGTGAATCAATCACGTTGACGATGGACCACCGCTACGTCGCGGACTTCTGCAAAGTGTTGGATAACGAGACCAATTTCATCTTTGAGATTGAATCCGGTGCCGCACCTGCTCTGCTGTCTACCGATGATGGTTACGGTTACGTGATCATGCCAATGGCCAAGGATCGGTAAGAACCGTAACTGACCCCGCCAGGGCTCAGTCGGCCAGGCCTTTGATCGTTTTGCAGAAGCAGAAGAAACTAAACCCTGGTGGGATCAGCTACAAAAACGATCCCCCTACGACCTGCCCATGTCGCGTTGGTCATCATGTTCGGTGACCATGACGTTTGACGATAAGTCCTCCACGGTACGCTGTTCCAGGCTTTCTGTTTCCTGTCGCGACTCATGGACTTCTTCCGCGTCAGTATTTTTCGGCAGTTTGCCAATATGAAAGACTGGTTGGCCAGGACCAACTGCGGGGATAGTTGTCATTCCAATCACCACTCCGTCAAAGGGTGCAACCATTATTCGGTTTTGTCGTCCCAGTAGGTCTGAATTGGTCGCCAAGGGTTGGTCTTTCTCAACGACCTGACCAGGGCGAGCGTGGTACTGCAAAAAACCACCGTGGTCGGCTCGCACCCATTGAGTTTTGCTGACAATCATTTGCGTTTCCGGCACGTCGATGTCACCGTCGATCATGTCCAAGTGACGAAGGATATTCTTGATTCCCCGAACAGCCGTTTCAACGATGGCCGGTTCCACCTTCCAAACTTCGCCGCCTTCCAGCACGATCGTCGGACAGCCCGCCAAACATGCTTCTCGGCGGAGTGTTCCCGCGGCACCGGCATAGTCGACAATCACTTCGGCACCAAAATTCTTCGCCAGTTCCGCGACGAGCGGATCCTTCATATCGGCTCGAACATTTGGGTAATTTGTCCGTCGCACCGCAGCGGTATGCAGATCGATTCCGTAATCACATCGGCCGACCAGTTCGGTAAAGATGGTGTCGGCAACGCGGCTGGCCAACGAACCACCAGGCGATCCAGGAAAGCATCGATTCAAGTCACGACGGTCGGGCATGTATCGGCTGTGGCGATCAAATGCCAACAGGTTCAAAATGGGTACCAGTACCAACGAACCGCTCTTTAGCTTGAAATTTTCGTCAAGCAGTAGTTCACGTACCGCGCCGGTGCCATTCAGTTCGTCACCGTGCAAAGCAGCGGTCACAAAGACAACGGGACCGTCCTGTGAGCCGCGTTGAATTTGCAGGGGAATCTTCAAAGAAAAACCGGCATAGCTTTCGCTAACTGGCAGAAACACGTTGGAAACTTCACCACGTGGAATTGCTACGCCAAGCCAGTTATCGATCGTCTTTCCTTTGAAAGACTCTTGCGGTTCCGAATTAGATGTCTTTTCGCTCTTGGCCATGCGATTCAATATCAGTCTTGAGTTTTTTAACCTTAGGACGTCGCTTCTTTTGAGTCTTTTCCGGGACCATTCCACGCATTGCTTCAAGCTTCCCGAAACACAGTAAACGGTCGTGCGGTTCCAGCGTTCGCTTCAGTCGAGGATTGGGAATCACGCTGTTGGCTCGGTAGAGTGTCAGCACGTTGATGTCCTGTTCGGGCAACCCGGATTCGTCGATGGTCTTGCCGACAAAATCAGAGCCTTCGGGAATATGAATTTCCGTGACTCCGTAACCGCGACTGACGGTTAACCGTTGTCGCAAATCCAGGTCCGGGAACGCCACTTGCGCGTTGATGTAGTCAACGATTGCGCCCGCAACATCCAACTGAGTGCAATTTTCAATGCCTTCCAAACCGGGCGATGAATTGACCTCCATCACTTGTGGTCCGTCTTTGCCTTCCAGCATATCAACCCCCGCGACACGTAGTCCCATGATCTGTGAAGCACGAACGGCTGTTTCGCAGTAAGTGTCATCTAAGATGACCTGTTCAGTCTTACCGCCCCGATGAACATTGCTGCGAAATTCTTGACCCTGTGCCACCCGCCGCATCGCTGCGACGACTTGATCGCCAACGACAAAGGCGCGAATGTCACGTCCTTTACTTTCAGCGACAAACTTTTGGATCAGAACGTTTTGTCGCGTGCTTTGCAGCGTTTCAATGATCGCTTCGGCAATCTTGACGGAGTCCGCCAAGATCACGCCAACTCCCTGCGTTCCCTCAAGCAGTTTGATGATAATCGGTGTCCCACCGACTCGTTCAATTGCCGGTAACACATCTTTCTTTTCGCGAACGAAAGTCGTTTCGGGAATACCAATATGGTGACGGCTTAGGATCTGTAGGCATCGAAGCTTATCACGTGAATTGGCAATCCCCGCAGATGAAGCCGAAGTAAAGACATCCATCTGTTCAAATTGACGCACGACCGCTGTACCGAAATACGTGATCGAATTTCCGATCCTCGGAATGATTGCGTCGTAGTGCGAAAGACGCTTGGATCGGAAGTAAAGGTCGGGTTCACCTTTTTCAAGATCGATTGAAAAGCGTAGCGTGTCTAAAACTTTTGCTTTCAAACCCCGTTTCATCGCAGCCTCGCGTAACCGACGCGAACTGTAGCAATTGGGATTCCGAGATAGGATAGCAAGTTTCATTTGGCTTTCTTTGAACCAGGATTCGGCGAACCAGAAGTCGGTGGCGGTCGTCGCATTGATCGAGTTGGGCGTGGTCCGAAGTAAGATCGACCGGGATCAACTAAAAGTCGGCCACGGATCGCTTCGCGTCCGATCAACATTCGGAAACCCATTAGGCTGCGGTCTGCCAGAGTCAGATCAACGTTCCAGGTTTGTCCCATCCACGCAATCGGCGTTCGGATCACGTAACGTTCACTAGATTCGCCGCTACTGCTACGGATTTGACGAATGTCGTGGACAACCGCGTCACATTTGATGATCACATCGTCACGGCGCTGGATAGGATGGACCTGAAAACGTACCCTTTGGACCCCATCGTCCATAAATGGTTCAATCTTGAACGCGTGCAGGCTCGATGACCGGGCACCGGTGTCAATTTTTGCCTTGGTGCGTTTGATCCCCAAATCAGGCATGGAAACCCATTCTCGCCATCCAATGATCAACAGTGGCGATTCTTCGTGAAGATTAATTTTCGACTCTGGAGTATTCGAATCGGGCACGACCGGTTTACTCTGTGGGTGACAACAGCGAAGCCTTTTCGGCGTATAGTATCCGAGTCGGGCAAATGCAAAACGGGGTAGCGACATTCCCGATCACAATCGTTTGAAAAAAGAACGTTTTGGCTAAAAAATCGCCTTCCAATCAGAATGCTGAAAAGCCTCAAGTCCGGCGGATCGGTTCGCTCGTCAACCAATTGATGGCAAGGCGTGGTTACGCACAGGCATCAGCCGGTGAGGAAATGCAGCGATCCGTGATCGCTGTCGTCGGTCCCGCGATTGGAAACGACTGCAAAGTAGGAAAGCTCAAACGTGGTGTTTTACAGGTTTACGTCACCGACTCGGCAACCTTGCAAGAATTAAACTTTCAACGTCGTGGCGTTCTAAAACGGCTGCAAAAAGACATGCCTGACAGCAACATCACCGATGTCCGCTTTCGTCTTCAATCATCATGACTTCAGAAAAACACAACGATGAAATCATCGTCGATGGTCAAGGCACCAAACGATGTTGGTGGTGCGGTACCGATCCGCTTTACGTACGGTATCACGACGAGGAATGGGGACGCCCGATTCACGATGATCGGCGACTGTTCGAGAAAATGTGCTTGGAAGGCTTTCAAGCAGGATTGTCTTGGATCACGATTTTAAAGAAGCGAGATTCTTTTCGTGAAGCTTTCTGTGACTTTGATTTTTACCAAGTCGCCCGCTTCGACCAAGACGACGTCGATCGCTTGGTCACCAATGCCAAAATCGTTCGACATCGTGGAAAAATTAGATCCGCTATCAACAATGCAAAGCGAACGATCGAAATGACAAAGGGCAATCAATCATTGTCCGATTTTTTCTGGCAATTTAAACCAGACCACCACGTCCGTCCCAAAACGAGGGATGATGTCGCAGCGATCACACCCGAATCAACTGCGATGAGCAAGCAACTCAAAAAGAATGGCTGGACATTCGTAGGACCAACCACCTGCTACGCTCTGATGCAAGCGATGGGAATGGTCGATGACCACCTACCCGACTGCCACCGACGAGAAAGTGAGTAGCTGAACCCGCCAGGGTTAATACCAGCATCTGTTCAGGGCAAATCAGTTTTTAAACGGGAGACCGTGTCGCCGTAGCGAAGCTCGCGCAGAGCTTCGGCGATTGCAGGGAAACCCAGCGCCTACGCGGCGATCGCTACCTACTGACGATAACTCAGCTTGAAAAGCTGATTTGCCCTAAGCATCTGTTTGTAGTCTTGGTCACACTTTGATCAAAGTTGTTAGAATTTCAGTGGCTCCCTCTGTTAAAGTAGCTCATCCGGTGATCACTATCAGATCCTCGCTCAATCGAGCTGGCACACTTCAACTTATTACAATCTTAGGAATGAATTCGTGACGTCCTCTGAAGAAGTACAACCAGAAGATTCCAAGCGTACCAAGCCGCTATCAGCTGCTGCACGAAGAGTCTTTGGTGTCCTGGTCGAAAAAGCAAAGACAACGCCTGATAATTATCCGTTGACTTTGGCTTCGGTGATCAGCGCAAGCAATCAGAAATCAAATCGGTTGCCCAAGATGGACCTGGACGATGAAGACGCTTTATTAGCGCTCGATGAATTGCATGAAGCCGGCGCGGCTCGCGAGGTCCAAGGCAGCGGGCGGGCGACGAAGTACAGGCATGCGGCTTACGAATGGTTGGATGTCGATTCACCCGGATCAGCAATCATGACTGAATTGCTTCTGCGAGGTCCGCAGACTCTCGGTGAACTGCGCACGCGAGCTTCACGGATGCACGCCTTTAATCAACTGCAAGCGGTTCAGGAATGCATCGATGGATTGATCGCCAAAGATCTAGTCGAACCGCTTACCCCACCGGGTCGCGGACAAACGTTCGCCCATAAACTGTATCCACCCCAAGAACGAAAGTTCCTGCTCGCCAAAGTCGAAAAGATGGCGGGGAATTCAGCAGCCCCTGCTCAATCCACCGGTCCATCTGAACCGTCCAAAACAGCCGTTGACGCGCTACTCGCTAGGCTCGAAAAGGTGAACGACCGAATCGATTCACTCGAAAAACGCATCGCCGATTTAGAATAAAGCCTCTTTCGCCGCTTTTTCCTGCACCCTTTTTCCGCACAAATTAACTTACCACGCGTCGAAAACAGCCAACAGATCGTGCGAGATTTCGCCGGTGACAGAATAGATGAACCGGGCTACTAAGATTAAGGAGCGAAGTTAGTTAGTAGGGTAGGTCCAGGAGCCTTGGCGACGCCGACCCACCGTCGGGAAACTGAAAACTTGACACAAGGGGAGATGGTGGGTCTGCGCCGAAGCGGCTTGACCCACCCTACGTTGATTGCGTTTACGTTTGCTTGATGTTTTGTCTTTGTTTTGGTATTTCGTAGTTGGGAAAACGCTTCGCAGGGGAAACGCCACGTACGCTGAACATCGCAGAAAGGAATGAATAAACTGGTCGAATCGTCAACACAAGATCGAAGGATCACTGGGGATGAACACCCAACACAAGGCCTGACCCCGGCGAGAGCCTTCCCGGGTTGATATCAATAGCTCGCATGCGGCAGCGATTGCAGCAGCAAATCTGCTAGAGCGAACTGGTACGATCTACATCCCGGCGATCGAAACGCCGGACGCGATCGGAGTAAACGATGTCAGTGCATCTGCCTTCGGTGGTAAGCGGGCACGCGAAGCAGCGGTCTATGGCTTACCTGGGGCTCACGATCACGGAGGTTTGAGCGGTGCTCCGAAGCTACCTGGGCTCGCCGCGTCGTCCTTCGTCGCGATCGATGTCTACAACA
>CAYVAN010000087.1:0-18449 GCA_964449225.1 uncultured Rhodopirellula sp. | reverse complement strand
GTGGGTGCCGCAATCTTCCGCTTCGGTCTCATTAAGAAAGACTAAGACATCTGGGATTCGGTAGTTTTGAGTCCAGTCGTCGCGGCGGTCGCTCACGTTTCCGCCCGCAAGTGTTCTACCGAGACCTCGCCAATCGATCACGGTTGTGATCGCAGCAGCAAATTCAGTGGCGAGACTCTGATGCTCGTTGTTCGCCATCGGTGACATCACGTAAACTCCCTCCCAAACTTCATCATAAACGTCAGTGCCGCTGGCTCGACGTCGAGCCAATAAATCGTCGGCGAAGGCTTGGTCGTGAATCAGGATGGACATAGTTCTGTTCTTAGCAGTTAATTTTGGCAACGAAACGAATCGAAATTGGACAACGAGCCATCGGACCCTATTTTACGCAGGTCTTTAACGATGATGCGAGTGTTTTATCCGTCTGCTTAACGCAATTGCTGGTCTGGGGAAACTGATGGCGCAAGCTGAGTTCGGTCAGCCTTCTTATCAGCCACCGATGTTTTTCAAATAACAATGCGTTGATCCTGAAGAAGATCAAGCTCTGCCATCATGCTGTCAATCACTGCCATACCCAGCTTCTAGCTAGACAGCATCATTTTGATTTCAAACCAAACGTTTTGTTGGATTTGTTAGCGGTTTTGGCCTTAGCAACCTCGCTGGGATTCGCCGAAAGTCGTGGCGACTTTGCTACGGGAATGTTTGGTAGCGACACATGGAAGACAAGATGGAGTAGCGTGATTAAGATTTTGGGATGAGTTCTTCTACGAATACGATCGAATCTTCCCAGCGATCTTCTAGCGGATTTCGGCTAGATGCTCGCGATCATGTCGCAGCTTTGTTTTGGGGCGGGTTGCTGATTGGCTTGACGCCGTTTCTGATCAAGTATTGTCGGGCAATGTGGCATCAAAGCCTTTATCAGTATTTCCCGTTCCTGTTAGCAGGCGTTTTTGGATTGACGTACGCTCGATTTGATCGGCGAATCCGACTGCCGCAGAATACGATCTCCAGGGCGGCAACGATCACCTCATTTCTCTTTCTGATTGCCGCCGCAGTGCTCGGGTCCAGTTGGCTCGGTGCGATCGCGTTTGCACTTGCCACTGCTGGCTTTCTAGCCTCGCAACTTGACTTGGCTGGCAAGTCGCTGGGTTATCTAGCGGTGCCAATGCTAATGTTCATTCGGGCACCGCTGCTAGGCACCTATACGGTGATGCATCGGCTGCAGAAAGCCACCACTTATCTTGGCAGCACACTGCTGGATGTCCTGGGCGTGATTCATGTCAAGTCCGGAAATACGATTGAATTGGTTAGTAAGAGTCTGTTTGTTGCTGAAGCATGCAGCGGTGTTCAGTCTCTGTTCACGATGTGCTTTTTGACCTTACTTTTTTGGGCGTACAGGCGACGGCCGTACTTCCTGGTGCCAGTGTATTTGGTGTTTGCGTTTTTCTTTGCTGTTGTCGGCAATGTGATACGCGTGACTGCAATCGCGATTTCAGAGGCTTGGTTTTCGTTTGACCTGACTGAGGGTCTGACGCATGAGTTAGTGGGTTACGCAGCGCTTGCGACGGCGGCGGGTATGATGGCATCGCTCGACCACGTGTTGGGGTTGATCATCGGCAGCGTTCGTTTGACTAGCGGTACGGCGCAAGCCGTCCGGTGCCAGACCCAGTCTGACTCACTGAAACCGGAGGGCTCACGCCATGACGCTAATAATTTGCGATCAACTCACGAGTTCGATCTCAAAACTGCTTTTTCCCAATTGCCGCGGACTGCAAAATTAGCGTTTGCGATAGCGCTGGCATGCGGTGCAACGATGTCGGCTTGGATGTTACTACGTGAAGGTGACAAGCGGCCGGTTGTTGCCAGGGATGAAGTTTTGTTTGAGCCCAAAGCAAGCTTCTTTACCGGTTCGGACATCCCGATTCGCGTCGTCAATCACGAACATCGCCGCGATGCTCACGCTGATCGCAACGCACGACACGGGATGAATTCGGATTCTTGGCAGTGCGGAATCAATGCAACGCAGGGACAGTTTGTTTTGAGTCAGCCATACATGGGTTGGCACGAGTTGACCGTGTGTTACCGCGTGCTTGATTGGAAGATGGTTGCGAGAACACCAACGATGCCGGCATTGGGTTCTGATCCAGTGGTGGTGGCAGAATTTACGAATGATTCCGGTGAGCATGGAACCCTATTCTTCACGGTGGTTGATTCGGACGGCAGCATTCCGCGGGCACCCGGTCATTCCAACATTTCGCGTTCTCTCGCCCCGCTGGAACCGCTTATCTTTGACGACTTTGCCGAGCTGACCGGAAGCGCGCAAACAATCATGCTGCAGTACTGGGTGACCGGTAGCCAACCATTGTCCGCCGATGCGAAACAGCAGGTGGTCGACATGATGAACCAGATTCGAGGTTACACAAGCGAGCAGGTCGCTGAGTACACTGATGACTTGCTTCGGGGGTGAAAGCGATGCTGAAGTCCAGGCCCTAGCCCCAGGGCAAATCAGTTTTTCAAGTTGGGCAATGTCGCTCGGCTCTCCGAGTCGACAGCGCAATCGGCTCGGAGAGCCGAGCGACAATGGGGAACGCTCCCAAGTGAAAAAGTGATTTGCCCTGACGTTCTACGCTGGTGAAGTGACGGCTGGCAGAACGATGGCTAGCCTTAAAACGGCTAACTAAATCAACAGCCCGTTAGCGATCGGGTTGTCACAACGAACGTTCGCGTGATTTATCCGAGGTGCAGAAGTGTTTCAATCGGTTACTTCAGGGCGATAAGCGGACAATCTTCCAGGCGTTGTCATTTTTCTGGAAAACGATTCGGTCATGTAGCCGGCTTGGTCGGCCTTGCCAGAATTCAATTTTTGAAGGGGTCACCTCAAAGCCACCCCAGTGATCAGGGCATGGGATCTGTTGATCGGCATACTTCTGTTCTAGCTCGCCCATTCTTGATTGCAGATCGCTTGCAGTGACTTCGCTGGACTGCATCGAAACATTCGCACCCAGTTGGCTGCCTCGTGGACGCGAGTGAAAGTATGTCTCCGATATCTCACGAGACGTCTTTATCGCGGTACCCTCAATACGAACTTGTCGTTGAAGGTGAGGCCAAAAGAAGCATAGCGATACCAGCGGATTCGCTTCGATTTGATCACCCTTGGTGGATCCGTAGTTTGTAAAAAATACAAATTTCCCTTCGTCGATTCCTTTCAGTAAAACGATTCGCGATGTCACGCGACCCGCTGGATCAGCGGTCGAAAGAGTCATGGCATTGACCTCGACCCAATCAGGTAAATCAGGTGATTGAGATTCTTTAAACCACGTTTCGAACTGAACAATCGGATCGCGATCAACATCTTGTTCCTGCAAGCCGGACAAGGAATAGGTTTGGCGCATCTGGCGGATCGACATGGGTATGAGCCTTAGGTGAAGGGGCTTCGATTGATTTGGCGCGGCACTTGCATTCTTGTTGTAAGTCGAATTCAAAAGGCTGCCAACATGGCAGGTTTCCTTCCAGTGCAAATGGGCTATTGATGACAGAATCGCTGACAGGTCAGCTGCTGGTTGCTTCATCTTTGGTGACTCAACCGATGTACGCTGCGGGTGTTTGTTTGGTTGTCCACCAGGATGACGACAACGTGATTGGCGTCATGCTGAATCGGCCGATGAAACCCAGTCCTGAGATGTTGCTGGCGTTGTTGAACCAGGACTCCACCGAAGCAGGACTGGACGATGATCACGGGTCCGTCGACTATCACGGGTCCGTCGACAGGGGCAAAAGCCCACAGATTGAATCTGACCGCTTACGCATCCCACCCCCATCGGCTGCACCGGCGGGACCACATTTCAAATCTGAATTGAAACCGACGCAAGGTTCCCCCTTGGCGATGCTGCACTTTGGTGGTCCTAATTCCGGACCCGTCGTGGCAATTCATCAAGATCACCAACAAGCGGAAGCGGAAACCGGCGACGGAATTTACGTGGCTGCCCAGAAGCATCACTTGGAAAATTTAGTCCGCGATCCGCAAGCGTCATACAGACTGATTGTTGGGCACTTGTCGTGGAAGCCAGAACAACTGGAACATGAATTGGCCGCTGGTGTTTGGCATCAGGTGCCCGCGACGTCGCGGACGGTCTTTTCGTCGCACGATGAAATGTGGCCCGGAATCATCCGGCGGGCGACCTCGAATTCATTGTCGAAATGGCTAGGGATCCCTGATGCAAAGGGGGTGGGCGAGTTAAACTAACGCCCATGGAAGACAAAAAGAAAAAATTCGTCGCCAAACGCGACCCTCGTCAAGAACTCACTCGCGAGGCCGAGGTCCGAAGGCGTTTCCCAATTGAGCGACGTCGGATCGGCAAGATCACTTCCTTTTTGCCCGATTCAAATTTTGGATTTATCGATGGCGAAGATTTTCGTGAAGACGTTTTTTTCCACAAGAACGTGTGGGAATCGAAAGTCATTCGTGACGGTCGAGAAATAAGACTCGAACCCCAGGAAGGAATGTCGGTGGAATTCGAGATCGACGACAATCGATTCGAAGACGAGAAAAAGTTAAGGGCAACCAGTGTTCGTCCCACGAATCGACCGGACGGTCGAAAACTGTCAGGCCGCGATGCGACTTTCAAAATCGTGACTCATCATCCAAGAGCTCGGCGTAAACGTCCAACATGGCGAAATTCTGATTGAAACTTATGCCACATTCAGTTCTCGTCTTCCGCAGCGGGCTTTGCTGGTAACCTACCGCCATTATTGCGTGCGGTGATCATGTCGGATTCTAAGTCGCGAACAAGTTTTGGGTTGATATGTTTGCCAAGTAGTTCTCGAGTTGTGGAAAACATTTGATCCACCATTCGCTTTTGATTCGCGTTCTTGTTGCCAAGGATTTTCAGATAAACCGCTTGGCGTTTACCCATTTCATTAGCGAGTGCTTCATTGGAAGGTTGGCTTCGCAATAAGTCCATCAACTCCTCTGCCGCTTCCATTTCGCCATTCTGTAGACGCATCGTAATTCTTGCTTTGAATAATTCGCGAACCGCGACCAGATCGATAATCGAGTTCTGCACACCGCGAATGTAGGACTCCGCTTCCAATCGCATATCATCGCTGCGAATGTCGGCAACCGCTTTTGGATCAAGACCTGGCACCATGGGTAGACGAGCCAAGACTGCACCGCCGTTTTTGACGTACATTAACCGCAGCGGATCTTCGTTTTTGTCGATATCGATCCGTCCATTCCAATCGGTTCGGCCAACAAAAGACATTTCCTTGGAATCTAATTCCTTCTCGTAAATTTCGTAGCCAATCAGCGGGAAATCGGGGTCGCCTTGGGCGTGCAGCCTTAGCATCGTTTGATCACCTTTTGATTTGATCTTGATTGCGACGCGGTGGGTGCGATTATTCTTGCGGCCTTGCAGACCGCCCGCACGCCCCGCGTAGAAGCCCATTTTGACAGTGTCTTCATCGACTTCGTTGCACATCAAGTAGGCCCAATCGATTGGCCCAATTAAGAATGGATTGCCGTTGCGATCGTCCTTACGTGTCGCCGGCATCAAGACATCACCGACCCGAACCTTGCCGGGTGAATCATCATTAACGATCAGTCCGCTTGCACGCAAAATTCCCTCGGCGGTTTTTTGGCCCGCGTTATCAATTCGCACAACGGGTGAAAACGCCTGAATCAAACCCTGGCCGATCGCTTCACTTATCGTTTCACCCGCGGTCAAAGAAACACTGGTGACCGATCCAAAGAAACGTATCAAAACATCGATTTCGACTACATCAATGCTGGGCTGGGAATCCGACGTGCGAACGCGCACGAGGAATACCTTGTCGAATTCTTCAATTTGGCTGGCAACCAATTGGTCGACCGGTGGCGGGATCAATTTTGCTTCGGGTTCGGTCAGTGTCATTGCTAACCCCCGAGACAACAGGACTGCTTCTGTTGCGGGTTCGCCCCATTGCTTCGCTACATCCATCGAATCACCGGCGATCGTCGTCAGACGCTGGGCAACGCCATCCAGATCTGGTTTCCCTGAATCGATTCCCCTTTGTTTCAACGAGGTAATCGCGGTACCGGTGCCCAGAACCTGTTGCACGAATTCGCCAACGTTGGGTGCCGAACGAATTCGAATGGCATTTTCGTGATCACGTTTGACGGCAATGATTGGATCAGCACTGCTAAGCGAGTCGTAGTCCAAGCCATCTAGATCACGGAACATCATCGCACTGATTGCGTCGGGTGCATCGGCGAGCTTAGTTCGCCAGATCGCGGAAAAATCACGATCTAAGTATTCACGAAGTTCTGTTTCGATCCCGGAGACATTGATCGAAGGGTCATCCGAGGCGACCCAGACCAGAACTCGATAAGGTGAAAAATCCCACGGCAATGGTGGTTCGTCTTCATCTTCTTGAGCGACTGATGCTGGTTTGGGACCAATCGGGTTCTTTGAAGCAGATCCCTGCATCGGAGAACTCGACGTGACGCTGTCGGTTGTTTCTTCCGAACAACCAGTCAGTCCAGCCGGTAGCAAAACGCAAATGAGCAATGCAACATGGATGAACGGTGGTTTCCATGTTCGGACGGGTATAACGAAGCGTTTTATCATTTGATATTCCGGCATGATCATTTCCCTAACCGCCATTTATCGGCATTCTGATAAAGCGAAACAATGTCGCTGCCGACTCCGATCAATTCGCGCCGATAAGCATACGAATCGACCATTTGCCAAAGTGGAAGGATCGGAAGTTCGTGATGGGCGATGAAATGAAGTCCAACAAGACCGTCACGAACCTCACGCCAGTTTCTTGCCTCTTCGATCCGTCGCAATCCGAGCCCAACCAGTTGATCAGAGCTCTTTGCTAAACCTTCTGGACCAAGCACTCGCCGAGCGTCAATCACTGGTTCCCAAACGGCAGCCGAGACATAAACAATATCAGCGATGTCTTCGCCATCAGCGGGAAAGGTCTGGCCGACCGGTAATTCCACCAGTTCGATCTTTAGTCCAAGCAGTTCCCATTGGCTGCTGATTGCTTCGCACGCGACGCGTGAAAGATTGTCCGCGGGATAAGCCAAGCGAATGGGCTTTAGCTCAGGCAGTTTTTCTTTCTTGCGAGCGGCTAAGGCCTTCATCTGACTTTCGTTCATCGCGATTAGCAGCTTTGCCAGTGGCGGTTCGTAGCTTCGCGGCAACAGGTCTTGATCGTAGGCGTATCCCAAGGGGTCATTCAGCTCGATTCCAGCTGGGAACGGTCCTGATAAGACGCGGCAACCTTCGGATTCTAAGCCTTCCAATAACTCACCACCGAGAATATCTTCTCGATTGATTCCATAGACCAATGCTCGCCGGAACGTCCGTTCGGCCAAGTAAACGTGATCACTGCATGGAACCAACATGTGGACGGTCGGCAAGGGATAGTTCACGACCCGGATGTTTTTGCTCTTGGACAAACGAACGGCGTCGGCTGGAAACAATTGGTCCAGCACATCCACTTCGCCTTGCAGCAAAGCAGAAACCCCATCGCTACCAGAGCTAAGACGCTTTTCAACGATTTCGCGTGGTTGGTCAGGAGTCTTTGGTTCGCCTGCAAGTGTGTATCGAATCAGCTTGGCATCGTCTTCGATTTTTCCGCGAACGTAATCGCCTGTAGGTGAACCCGGCTTGCCACCAAACCAGCTGCCATCGACGGGAACCTGTAACAAGCAGGTCGGCAAGACGTGCGGCCGGTTTAGCTTGAACGAAACTTGCTGCGGACCATCCAAGCCAATCGACTTGACCGCCGATGCCCAGGGGGAAAAGTAGTTAGGATTCGTTGGCCTGGCGCGATCTCCGATGACGTCTGCCAGATAGAATCCACGAATCCGATTTAGTGGCGGTTCCAGTTTCTCTGGGTTGATCAACAGATCGAACTCCATTCGATCTGGACTCATTTCTGCTTCGCCAAAAATGAAATCATATTCACCGCCTTCGGGGCCTGCGCCTTGGATTTCAAACAGCGTTCGATAGATCAATCGACCCGCACGCCGGGCCGCCCAATTATCAATCCGAGTCGGTTCTAGTTCTGTTGCAGACTGTAAGACGCCGACGTTGACCATCGGATAACGACGATGAATTTCGCGAAAGAGTTGCTCGCCGCCTTCCAACGTCGGGTCGACATAGAGGCTTTCCAGAGCCAGTTGGCGAGCTTCCCGGTATCGTTCTTGTTTCATCGCGGCGATGGCGGCTTTCTGCTTGGTGGTTGCCATTTCCCGAAACTTGGTTTTCCACTTTTTTACCGCTGGCAACCGATCATTTTGATAGTCCTTGGCTAGACGACCGAGCAGTTGTTGGCCTAGGTCTAGTTTTCCATCGGTCACCAACGCAGCCATGTAGCGATCAGCGATTCCTGACATCGCACGAATAACGTTCGATCTTTGAAACTCTGGGGCGTAATTTCGTAGCTCTTCCAACATGGCCAGTGTCGGTCCAAGCTCGCCACGTTTCGCCCTCGTGATCGCATCTTGCCAAAGGAAATCGGTTCGAAGGCTGCGAAGACCTTTACGGTTTGGGAAGTCGCGAATCAGCACTGATAGAAACGGATAGGCACCGATAAAGTCACCTTTCGCAATCCGTTCATTGGTTTCTCTTTCCAGACGCTCTTCCCAAAGGTCGATGCGGTCGATTTCTTTCCATTTAGCAACGAAGTCGATGTCTTCGTAGCCAAGCACGGTTAGCCGCAAGGTTCCCTTTGGGTTATTTGGCGGCGTACGACCTGGGAAATCCAACGGTTGAACCTTAGCCCATCCACCGCCTGATTTCTCAGTAAAGTAAACAATGTCGTGAGCTTCCTCTTGCAGCAATTCCAAACCGGGATCTTGCGGTCTGCCCGACTCGGCGAACGGTAATAAGTCAGCGTAGGTGAGACCGGGTAGGCAATGAAATAGCAAGCATGCGATCACGGCAGCGATGCCGAGTTTGCGTTTTGCACCAACGATGGTCAAAGTTGAGATCCCAACGGTTTGATGAAGGCAGCTAAGTTTGTGTTTCATTTTCATTGGTTCAACTGCCGGGCGTTGGATTGACATAGATCACGCCCTCGGTGCCCGGAATCAACAGCAACTTGCTGGATTTGCTTGCTGACATCGGTGTTGCTGAAATGGGTTGTCCAAGATCGTCCCGCCCCACGATTGAACCCGAACTGGGATCAATCGTTACGAACCAGCCGGGGGTTCCAGCTAAGACCCAATCGTCGCCCACTTTCAAGAGTTCACCCGATGGTTTTCCGGGCGGCAGTTCCAACGAAAACGCTTCCTTGCCATTGCTCTTGAATGCACGCAGGTACCCGTCGTCGGTTTGCACGCATGCATAACCATCCATTGCAACGGGGCCCCAGGTCACTCGACCAGTCAACAAGGTTTGAAATGATTGGTTCAACGACATCAGATCGTGACCGACGATGAAATCGGCCGCCGGTCCCGCCATCGTGGCGACGTAAGTATCATCGATTGTGACCGCTGGACCCAAGAACGCTTTTTCCAGATCTTTTGACGCCAATTCGCGAATTTGTTCGGACACACGAAGGCGATAGATTTTGTTTCGGTCATCGGCTACCACTACTTGGTCAGGATCATCAGGCAGCACCACGGGTGTGGTCCAATTCACAATCCCAACGGGATCGCTGGCGGGTTGGAAGGGAGTCGACTTTACCGCCCCGGTTTGCCAGTTGATCAAGACTGCTCGGCCGCTTGTCAGTGGCAGGAACAATCCTCCGCCACTAAACACCATCCCGCCGCTGGGACGTCCCGCTGTGAGACGCATAGGGATCTGTCGCAGCTTTTCTTTCTTGCGATTTGGGTCATAAACCAAAACGGTTTCACCGCCGCCTTCATCTAAGAACGCCAGGCGGCCTTTTTCCATTTCGATGGCTTTGGTGAATCGAGCCGCCACGTTGCGGCTGCCCGCGTTTTCAATTGGGCCTTTTGTTGAACCACTAGCGATGGCATTGCGATCGAGTTCATAGAGGACAGCTTGGTTGGTGATGGCATGAAGCGCACCTTCGGCCGGACGAATTGTTGCGACGGGCACACCAACATCGGTCTTCCAGATTTCTTCGCCGGTTTTTGGAATCGCAGCGGTGACGCGGATCGCCGATGTCCCGCGAAGAACGCGAGCGTAGACCAACGCATCGTCACTGATAAATGGTTTGCCAATGCACTGATCCAGTTCGTGCAGGCTCCAATCACGAATGACCTGGCCAACATGAATTTGCAACTCGTAACGACCGACGCGAGTACCCGTGATCCACATGGCGCTGCCGCCAACGGCCATTTGCGTCGCGGTGGGTTGATCGTAAAACGGAGGCAACGAAGCAACGACACTAACCTGTTCACCCTCGGCTGAAATTTCAATATCCAACACTTTGACTTCGCCCAAATCCGTTAACACGATTAGGCGTCGCCCTTGAATGACAGGTTGAACGCGTACGTTTCCAGCCAGACGAATCGGATCCTGAGCAACACGAAGCTTTTCGCCTTTTTCATCGACCCGCAGCACGTGAATGTTGGCGTAATCGGTGCCAGTGTTCTCAATTACAAATACGTGACCAAAAAGCGGAATTGGGGGAACCGAAATGGTGCCCTCTGCGTGCTCGATGTAAAAACTTTCAATCGAAGAACCGTCGCGTGCATTAAGCAAGTACAGATTGCTGTGGTTACCGGGCAGGTAGAGACGTTGTCGCTTGGTGTCGACGCCAGGTGCCGTTTCTAATCTTTGTGGAAACTGAGCGGCCCAATTTGGTTTGCCAGAATTGGAGTTAATCGACAGCAAACGGCCCGATTTAGTTGTCACATAGATATTGCGCTTTGCTGCGATCGGTTCGTTAAACGGCTCCGCAATCTGGCTTCGCCAAACCACGTCGCCGCTGTCGGCGTCACAGCGGAGGACTTCCAAAGATTTGGAATCATTCAGCAAGACGCCCTGTCCGTCATCAAGGCGAATGGGATCAAGATTCTTGGCGAAACCAACAAACTTTCGCCATTTCATCGCACCATCCAGGCCGTCGAAAGCCATGATTGATCCGCCGGCACGAACGTAGAGCGTTTCACCGCGTAGATCAGGTGCGGATCCTCCTGACAAGGACGCCAAAACAATGGACTTCATGGCCGCAGATTCGGCGGCGGAAGTCTTGGTATCGGGAAGCTTGTTTGACGATGCGACCAACGTCTCTTGAATGTCGGAAGCAACTTGAACGAGTTTCTTTAAACGCTGATTGTCTTGCAGCTCTGGGAAATCACGAAGCAATTCTTTGCGAGTGTCATAGGCCTGTTTGGTTTCTTTTTTGTCCAGTGATTCTTTCATTGATGCTTCGGCCGCATCAAGACGCCTATTGCGACTGATGTCGCGTTTGACTCTTTCGCGTGCTTCTTCGACACCTTTGATTTGACCCGCCAACGTGACCCGCATCGTGCCGGGCATATAGAGCGGATCATCCATTAACAGCCGGTGTTCATCCAACTTCACCAACAAGGCTTCCTTGTCACTTGTTTCGTTGGCTTTTCCAGCTGCTTTGGCCAGATTAGATGCGATATCGACCAGCAACGCCGCAAGATTACCGCGTTCCTGATTCATGCCTTTTTCATTGGCAATTTTTGGCAATTCTTCTTTGGCCAGATCAACCGCTTGTCCGGGTTCTTGTTTAAATGCTGCTGCTTTATAGAGCTTGGTCATTACATACCGAACTCGGGCGATTGACGAATACTCGTCATCGGGACCGAACTCTTCTAAGAAATTGGCATAGCTATCTTGAGCCGCTTGGTAGTTTTGTTGGTCATAGGCATCGTTTGCATTACCAATGAACGCGTCGGAGGTTTCTTTGTTGAGCCACCAATAGAGTCCAAAACCGGTGAACAACAGCAAGGCGATAATCGACAGGTAGCCGTAGATCTTGAACGAATCCCAAATGGACTTGTTCGGCGGCGGCTTTTTGCGACTGGATTGTGGGCGATTGGGCATCGGACGTGGATTGTCGGTGTTGGCGGGAACCGCTTCCGCTGCGACCGCACTGACTGGAACTGCTTCCACCTCCATCGGATCGGCTTGAGCAACTTCCACCACTTCTGCCACGTCGTCGTCAAGACCAGCAATCAGATCGGCTTCCTCGGCTGGCTCGGGATCAGCATACTGGTCGCTACGCAGTTCACCGATCAACTTTGAAGCTTGAAAGGAAGTTAGTTGTCCATTATCAACCAACAGCTTTGCGACGGCTTCGGGTGTCACTCGTGAACCGCCTTGATCGAGTTGTTGGCGAAGGGCTTCGAGAATATCTTGATCGAGAAGTCCAAGTCGCTCGATACGATTGATAAGGTCTTTGGCGAGCATGAAGAGAAAAGGTTTTGGGTGTTAGATATTTGAAGTTGGGATCTAGGTGTTACAGCTTATCGATCGTAGCTAGTCAAAGTCCTCGACTTGCGTTACTTCCAGTTCGGAAAACCCGGCAATCGTTCCAGCATCCATTGCATCGACCAGTGCCCTTAGCTTTGCCATTTCATGAACCTTGATCGCCAACCGCATCCCATCTTTGTTTCCTGCGACTGCTTCACGTAGGGCTGAAATCAGGTTTTGTTTTCCGGGGGTTTCTCGTTCCCAATCAGGAGCCATCACCAAGAAGGAACCGAACTCATCGACCTCTAATTCGACCATATCCAGGTCATCGGGCTTATCTGGATCCACATTGGTACTGGGGGCCTCGGTCTGCTGCCGTGGCATATCGATCGATTTTTGCAGGCTAAATGCGGCGGTCACCATAAAGAAGATCAGCAATAGAAACGTGACATCGACCATTGGCGTCATGTCCATTTCTTCTTCGGGGCGATTGCCACGGGCAAGCACGGGGCCATCGTCATCATCGTCGTCGTCATGCAACATTGGCGAAACGTCGTGCAACGGATGCGCATCGTTGGCTACGACGTCGTTTGCGGGAGTGTTGCTGGCCAGAGAGGTGCTGACAGGTGCGGTGCTGACAGGAATCGCCGACTGTATCGATGCAGGGCTAGCTGGCTGTGCCGCGATGGGTTCAATCGGAACGTTCGCTTGTTCAAGTTCGTCCGCATCAAAAACCGCCTCCGATGGCACATTGACCGAAGCATCACAGGCTGGACACCGTACACTCCGCCCCTGTAGCCGATCATTGACTTGATGGCTTTCACCGCACTCTGGACAGGTGACATTGATCGACACGGGTAGCCTTTAATTCTCTTTGACGGCGATGTAGGTAGAATCCAGTTCGTCAAACGCGTCGCCGATGATCTTTTGCACTCGCGTCACTTCGCCGACTCTTACGTTCGAATCGCCGTACAGCATCACATGTTCTTTGGGGACGCCGTCAGCTTTTTCAAGTTCTGCTGTGATGTATTCAATGATTTCGCCGGATTGGATGTCTTCGTCGCGACTGAATTCGGACCCATCCAATCGTTTTAGCACTACTTTGTCGTCGCCAATCGGATCGATAAAGATGACAGCGGACTTCTTAGCTGAAACGGCCAATCCATTTTCGGCTTCAGGAATCGTTCCAATTTTGGTTGGGTCCATCGTTGAACAGACCACAAAAAAGATCAGCAACAAGAAAGTGATGTCGATCATCGGCGTGATGTCCATCTCTTCATCGATACGGTCTTTTCGTGGCAGCACGAAGTCATCGTCGTCGTTATCTTCGTCCATTGGGTTCGGTTCCCTGGCGTACGCGTCTGGTTTTTAGCTTTTGGCGGATCAGCGGTTGGGTGTTTGAGCGACCATCGGTTCGCCGGGTTGGCTGGCTGTCGTTGCTGCCGGTGCAGCGGTGCCGGTCGCGGTGGAGAACCTTGCCAACCCTTCGCGGAACGCAACCATCAATCGCGCCAAACCTGCACCTACCAGATCTTCCATTTTGGCGATGCGGATGTTGACGCTGGCAGTCAGGATCATCAGCGGAATGGCGATCGCCAAACCGCAAGCGGTTGTTCGTAGAGCAATGTTAATATCGCTGGCCAAAAGTGATGGTTCGACGGATTCGGCCGTCGCCAACGTTTTAAAGGCTCCCATCATCCCGAAAACCGTTCCAAAAAGTCCGATCATGGGTGCGCTTTTAATCACCGTGCTGACCCAACTGAGGCGGTATTCAATGTCGCTCATCACGTCGCGTTGAAATCGGTCCATCACCATAGCTCGCGATTTTTTGTAGCCGAGTTCGCGGTGCTTACACGCCATTTCAGCGATCTGTGGGATTGCTCGTGGATCCCCATCGCAGTATTCGACGACTCCATCAAAATCACCGGCCGCTAACATTTGTTCAACGTCGTCCATGAATACGTCCTGTTCTTCTTCGGACTTGAACCGTTTTTGCCCCACCCGCGTCCAAACGACGACGATGCAATAGAGCCCCCAAAGCGCGACAGCACCCAGGGCAAAGTAAGTGGAGTTAGAAATGATTTCAAACATGGTTTACTAAATCGACTGTTGAACGCTTAGTGGAATGGAAAGGTGTTGGATCGTGATTGGTACGTGGTGCGAAATGAGGCGGGCAATCATTGTGGTGGATCTTGTTAAAGATCCTGCTGCCAGGATCTTTAACAAGATCCACTACGGAAATACTGACGCTTGTTCTCACTGGCTCCTTAACGGTTGTTTCTGTATCGCTGGGCGATGACTTCGAATTCGTATCCGGCTCCGCCCGGCTTGCTCTCGAAGACCGTTTTTGCGACTTCTGTAATCGAGGGATGTCCCTTTGATGTTGCATAATCTAATTCGATTTTCGCCAGCAAATTTTCTAGCTGCTGAGGGATCAACTTGAACATGTTCCGGCCTTGCAGATCGACGCCAGCTTGATTGTGAATCGAGCGTTCGTAGTTCATCAATGGACTTGGACGTTTGAAAATAAAGTACAAACGCTTTTCGGTGCTCGCGTCTTCGACACGTCTTGAAGTTGGCGAACCGGCAAGATTATTCACAATGTCCAACCCAAGGATATCGCCACCGACTGCACCGAGCTCTATATAGAAAAAGTCGAGTTGCTTGGCGTAGTTGGTCTGATTTTTCGCGGAGAAATTGAGTTGCCATCGCTGAGAGCGTGGAACAACGCTGGCAGCGGTATTTGGACCCGGCATCCGTGAATGAATGCTCGTACCGCTATTCGACGTGATGCCAGATTTTGACAAGCGACTGCTAAACGAACCGCTGATTCGGCTGGCGGCGGTCGTGACTGCGGCGACTGAATCAGCCAAAGAAGGTTCGTTTAGACTTTGGAATTCCTGGCTACCAGGCTGTTCAAATTCCTGCTGCAAATCTTCGACGGCAGAAAAACCACCAATTGCGACTTGCGGCGTTGGGACATTAAAGTCTTTCTGGGGAGACTCAAAACGGCTGACCCACCACAACAACGCTAGAGTCGCCGTCACCGAACCAGCGAAGATCATCACTGTCATCAGGCCTGATGTCACAGCATCGAATCGGCTGACTCGCAAGGTTTGCTTTTCTTTCATAGCTAGCTCGGTGTGAATTGGAATTTGAAAACTATCGGTTGTTTCTGTATCGCTGGGCGATGACTTCGAATTCGTATCCGGCTCCGCCCGGCTTGCTCTCGAAGACCGTTTTTGCGACTTCTGTAATCGAGGGATGTCCCTTTGATGTTGCATAATCTAATTCGATTTTCGCCAGCAAATTTTCTAGCTGCTGAGGGATCAACTTGAACATGTTCCGGCCTTGCAGATCGACGCCAGCTTGATTGTGAATCGAGCGTTCGTAGTTCATCAATGGACTTGGACGTTTGAAAATAAAGTACAAACGCTTTTCGGTGCTCGCGTCTTCGAGCCTTCGCGACTTGGGCGATCCAGCGAGATTGTTGACGATATCGAGTCCGACGATTTTTCCGCCCACTGCACCGAGTTCAATGTTGAAGAACTCCAACTGCTTCGCGTAATCGGGTTGGTTTTTGGCTGTGAAATTGAGTTGCCATCGTTCCGAGCGTGGGATGATATCTTCGCCTTCACCCTCGGGGCCCGGTGGTCTGGAATCTCCCATGCCGGTGCCGGATGTGGTCGCCGTCGCTGCGGTATCGCTGGTGGTAAGTGCTCCTGCGACGCTGCTGACCGCGTCGGTGACTGCTTCGATCGTGTCTTGCAGCGTGGGCTCCATCAGCTCTTCGACTTCTTCTGCACCAGGAGGCTCAAAATCTCGCTCAAATCCTTCCGCGTTGTCACCACGGCCCGCTGGATTTTCGATGATGGGTGCGATGGCGACCGGCGAAAACGAGAATCGACTGGTTAACCAGATGATGAACAGCATCGCAACAAAGACGCCGATGAACAGAATGAGCGCCATGAAGAGCGACGTTACCACGTCAAATTGACTGATGCGGAACTTTTCGCGTTCTTCTTCGCGTGACTGTTTTCTTTCCTCCATCGCCCGAATTGAGTTGCTTTGCGGCGCAGCCTCGTCCCCGACGGAGCTTTCACCTGCTTCCATTTCTAGAACGTTACGCGACGACACGGGGATTCCTAGCAGACACGAGTTTTCGGGCAGGTCTAGAGAAGAGAGTATGGAGAGAGGAAGCAGTCTTTTTCACTTTACAAATCATAATCCAAGCACACATAAGTTGGGTCGACGGAGCGGTACCAGCGACGCCATTTGTCTTGAATTTCTGATATCTCTTGATTCCACTGTCCGATCGCCTCGGCATCATCGATGTCGCGTGGGCGATCGGGCATTTTACCCATTCCATCGAATTTGCGGCTGATGAATCTGAGGCCGTCACGCGCGAATCGACGTGTCGGCGTGTCCAGGTCGCCGAGTGCGTAAATCAACGCCGGGACGACACGCATTTCGTCGCTCTTGCCAAGCAGCTTTGCCGCGACCCGGCGAGCCTGGTAAGACCGGCTACCGCGAACGAGCCGCTCGAACCGATCAATTTGAGCCCGACGAACTTTTGGATCACGATCCAATTGCAAGTTATCGGGAATCGATTTGCCTTCGACGTCACTGCCACCGTCATCTTCGAGAGCTTTCAGCATCTCCAAGACGCTAACATTGGCTGATTGGGCTTTGATCTGAGTGCCATCGACTTTCAAGTTGGTCGTGTCTTTGGGGAACCCAAGTCCACCACCCATGGCCCCAGCGCCGACCGAGAAGATCGCCTTTTGCGTGCTGCGAATCAGGAACAGTAACGCGAATGAGGTGCTACCGGTGGGAGTCGTGTGCGCGATGTCGTTCCAGCCGCCTTTCTCGTTTTGGTATTTCTTAAGGTCTTCGACGCCCTGGTTATACCAGGCGGGGCTTTTGTCCTTCGGCAACCCGTACGCAATTTCGATGAAGCTCTCGTAACGTTCGCGCGTGTAGATGATGTAGTAGTACCAATCTTTTCTAGCAGGGCGTTTGTAAGGTGAATTGGTTGTGTAACGCCCTAGAAATGCGATGGAGTTTTTGATGGGTTGCTGAGAGATCGCGGTATTTTTGCGTCGCGATTTATTCTTATCCTCCTTGTACAACTTGATCGCATCGGGCATTCCCGGGATTCCTGGATCATCATCATTATCGGTTTGCCCCCAGAGCCGAAGGGAATCGCCTGCGATCAGGAGACTGCTACCTCCAGCAAGCCCCATCGAGTAGCTAACGTCTTTCTGAGCAACGTTTTTTCCACCTGGCCCTGGATCGCGAGCCGTGTACGGCCAACCGCCCGATAAATCTTGAGCCCGTAGCAAAAACATGATGGTCTTCACTACTTTTGCGTAGTCCAATGGAATGCCGTTTCTATCCAATGTCCAAATCGCGAGCATTGCGTATTGGGTCTGTGAAATATCGCCTGCCTCGCTACCTGGGTATCCAAAACCGCCTCCAGGTTGTTGGATTTTGAAAAGCATTTTCTGTAGCTTTTCTAGCTCGTCCCGATACACGTTGGGGTCAACTTCCGCCAGTAATAGAACGGCAACTCCAAGGATATAGGTCCGTTCGTGGTCAGATACCGATTTGTCACTTTTCGAAAACTTGACTGCCTCTTCGATCCCCTTCTTGACCATGGGAACATCGGGGTCGTGCTTGCACTTCAAATGTGCGTAGGCCGCCAGAATCTGCTCACCGTGGCCTCTAGGCTTGGTGGTTTCCAGATACGCTACACCCCGGTCCACCATTTTCTGGACGACCGGGTCTTCGGGCGTGTATGCCAAGCACGTTGCCGACGAAAAAACGCACAGAATGATCGCAGGAGTCAATACAAGTTTTGGCGCTTCGACGCGAGCGAGTGAAAATAGAGATCGAAGACGCTTGGTCAAGATAACAGTCCGTGGCATTTGGTGAACCAACATGATCGGAAGCCCATAAAAACTGACAGGAGAGCTCGTAGCCTGGGAAATTACGGCTGCTTGAACCGATTGCGGGGTGAGTCAGTTTTTAAAGGCGGCAATGTCGCTCGGCTCTCCGAGCCGACAGCGCTATCGGCTCGGAGAGCCGAGC
>CAYVAN010000086.1:4172-18482 GCA_964449225.1 uncultured Rhodopirellula sp. | reverse complement strand
CCCTGGAGGATGGCAGGCAAAGCGGTTTATGTGATTTGCGGTCACTGGAAGCGAATCGCCAGCGTTGGCGTACACAAAACGCACCCTAATGTCTGGTTCGCCCAACGTTTTATAAATTTGGATCGTCGCTGGCACGATCTGAACTGTCCACTGGCCCACCGTACAACTTTTCTTGTTTGGAGATGATTGATTTGAAGAGCCGGGTGTGTGACCCAAAAGTCCGGTTCTGTCAGAGGCTCGGGGGAGCAATCCCCGCGTCTATTCGACCACTTCAGCACCGTGCAATGCAACTGCCTGAACTGCGATTCGCTTGTTCCGGCCGACATCCCCCAGCAAACTTGAAAATACTCTAGTTTCGTGTGGCTTTCAAAGTCGCCTCGTTCACATACGCATTTGTTGCACGATTGCGAGTTCTGTCGATTGCCCGGATTATGATGGCGGGCTTTTCTGCGTTGCAACCTTCTTAGCTGTGCCAGGTTGGCATTTTGCATCCTAGGTTGAGCAAAAACTATGGCTGGGTGACCTATAAAAAGACTTCATCGCTGACCGTTGCAAGGTAGGTTTCACTACGACAGCAAGTTTACGAAGTCTGAATCACGCCCAACGATACGATTGCCTGAAGACTTACACGACGAGAAAATAATATGACGACAACCGGAAATGCTTTTGTTACTGGATCCGCTCATTCAACTGGATTCGTGGTTTCGGCTAACGCTGCGACTGAAAACCAGGCAGCTGAGACTGTGGGCACCAGACCGTTTGCAGATCGTCGAAGCCAAACCACTGCGGTTCCCGCCGCGTCAGAGCGTCGGCAATTTGGCAACTCTCACCATGGCCTCTCTGACGACGGACGCGAATTGGCCTTAGCGATCGATCGCTACAAATTAGAAAACCACCGTCGTTACCTAACCTGTGATGAAATGATTCAGGTGCTCGGTGAATTAGGGTATTCGAAGTAGATACAGAATGTTCTGACAAACACCTACTTCGATTTTTACTTCATCAACGGCTGTAATAATTGGCGACGGGTAACTACGCAACGCACTTCGCCACGTTCATCTTGCAACACCGCAACATCACTGCCTGCGTCGTACAAGCGTAGCAGTACTCGTAAGTGACGGTCAGTAACACGGGCACGGATCACCGGTTTGATGTTAATTTCAGGCTTGCGAACACATAGATCGGCGTACCAAAGTGCGCCAACGATCTGCCGTTTTCGACTGACCAAAACAATTGGATGATTTCGTCGTCTTGCTTGATGGCGGGCTTGATCGATATCAACCGGCTCGGCGACGGTCGCCAACCGCTGGACGGGCACACCAAACGAAATTGCGTTCTGGTTTCCAACCTCGAACAGTTTTTGGGCAACGGTCCGCTGACCGGCTGCTAGAATCCCCGCTTCATGTCCATCTCGTAATAGCTGATCAAGTTCGCTACGTGCCATCGCCAAACGTAGCTGAAATGGTGTTTGGCCAGTGATCCTTTGCAGCACTCGGCCGAGGAAGCCTAGTAACAATGAAACGGGGGCAAACAGCATCGCTGCGACTAAGAAGAACGGGCGAGTCCGTGTGACGAGTAAATTTGGTGCCTGAAAAAACCAATACTTTGGCAGCAGTTCACCAAAGACGAACACGATTGGCGTTAACAGAATAGGGCCAACCAATTCAGCGACGCTACCGCTACCGAAGAATATGCCGACCGCCATTACGATCGATAGTGAAGTGACGTAGTTGGCAAGGTTGTTGCCGACGAGTGCTGTGGCTACAAAAATCTCAGGGCGGTTTAGCAACCAAATGATTCCGCGTGCTCCACGTGAACCGCTGAGCGCATCTAGGACCAGTCGAGTTCGCGAGACGCGGTACAGGCCCGTTTCGCTGCCACTGAAAAAAGCACTCAATGCCAAGCCGGTCAAAAACAAAACAACAGCAAAGATCATAGTGTTGCCTCGTTGTCGGATGACCGTGGGCCGACATCAATCCAAACGCCGTCTTTATCTTCTTCCACAACCGTCAAGGAAAATTGGTCGAGCGGAGCCGAATCACCGATGCGGGCAAGACGTTCGTTATGCCGACCGACGTACCCAGCGACCGTGGTGACGCCTTCACCATCGATTTCGACGCCCAGTTCTTTGATCAACTTGCGAATGCTGGTCAGTCCCCAGACGCGAAATTGCATTGGACCGGTTTGAGTGATCGAAGCTCTTCCTTGCAGGTCTTCTTCATTGTGCGGGGCAAGAATGTGTTGCATGATTTCGTCAATGGAAACTGCGCCAAGCATCTCTCCAAACTCATTGACGACCACTGCAACCGACCGATCTTCATCCTTCATCCGATCGAGCACTTGCGATACCAGTGCTGACCAGGGAACGTAGATGACTGGCTCTGCGGCGACATCAAGATTATCTAACTGGCTGGGACGCAGTGTTCGCAGTCCGATTGCCTTGGTGATCATTTCTTCATCCGGATCCATCACCATTAGATAGCCGCGACGCATTGGTTGATCAACGATGGTCTTTCGATGGACGGGTTCGTTGCACAGCCAAAGCTTGCTTCGCGGCTGCATCCATTCGCCCACGCGGGTTTCCGCTGTTTGCACCAAGTTTCGTAGCGATCGACGTTCGCGTTGCAGCAGTGCCGCGTCATCGGTTCCAAGTTCGATCGCGCGTTCGATATCCGCTAGGTCAATTTCAGGTTCCGCTTGAAACGACGGCCACAACAGTCGTCCCATCGCTGAATTAGCGCGAGTGACAAGCGGTAACACCGGGCTGACGACGCGAACGGCCATGGCAAGCGGCGGCGCGAGAGCGACTGATAATCGAACGGGAACAAGGACCGCAAAACTCTTGGGCAGCATTTCGCTAAAGAAAATGATCGCCAGCAGGCTTGAAGCCGTTAACAAAAATGCTGCTGAATGTCCCGAAGAGGCCTCCAAGCGTGAGCCCAGAATCGCAGCGAGTGCGAAGTAGGTCATGTTGATCAGCAGGTTCCAGAAAAGAATTGCCGATAGCAGAGGTTCAGGTTGTTCCAGCAACCGCGTGGCAATTTTGCCTCCGATGCCACCACGTCGAAGCAGCTTCTTGTCACGAGTGCTAAGGGAGAACAACGCGGCTTCGCTTCCGCTAAATAAAGCGCTCAGTAAAATCAGGACGCCCATGGCCAAAACGAATGGCCATGACTCGAAAAACCAGCTTGCAAAACCGCTCATCGCTCATTCCCGCCCGGTTTCAGGGCCAACCCACTAAGCGCGGTCACTCGCCGCACCTCGGTCTCGTTCCAACGAAACATCAAATTCGCTAAGCGCCGGGATCATGATCGCAGCAATCGTGAAGACATAGCCAACTGTGATGGCAAAGAAGACATACAAATGATCGATTTGCAGCAAGAATTGAGTGATCGCGTAGAACGTGATTAACGGCAGCGTGAACGACGCCATGAAGATTGCCGACGATGGATTTCGCCAACCAAGCGATGCAAATAATGCTGCACCACCGCCAAGGATCATGACTAGGAATGGAGCAAGTTGAAGCTGGAAAGCACCACGAAAACTGACCATGATCGTCATGCAAATTGCGATACCAACGCAAAGAAAGAACACGGTGCCCAGACTGGAAAGTGTCGCGGCACGCGAAGCGACATGGTTCAACCCTGAATGAATTCCAAGCATGGCGACAAACACGTCCAGCAACAGGCTACCCAGGATCAAGTAGCAAGCATTTTCAACAGAAACGACTCCTGCGTAAGCTAAGTAGATGATTAGGACCAGCGGCAACAGAATCATCTCTTTGCCCACATACATCACGCCAAGCAGTTTGCCGAACACAAATTCAGATGGCGATAAGTCGGTAACCAGCAATAAGTCAATTGCCAAGCCATCACGTTCACCCGTGACCGCGTTGACCGCTAAGGCATTCATCAACACCAACCCGATCACGCCCAATGCGGTCATTGGCAAGGTGACCGCTGGTAAAGCACGGCCGATTCGTCCGCCTGGCTCTAGTGCTGATCCATCTTGGATTTGAAAGTAGATCAGCCCGGCGGATAACGCAAACAACAACGTAAAGGCAACACGGATCACAACCACTTTTCGGCCGTAGGCCCAGGTGCGAATTTCTCGCCACAAAACCGGATTGTCCCACACCCGGCGTGGTTCACGGACCTTCCAATTCATTGTTTGTTTATTGGCATCGTCCGATGATTCCGCTTCAGGCACTTTAAAGCGAACTTCGCGCGAAGGGTTCCAAACACGAACCTTCCGAACTCCGATGATCAACAATGACGCAGACAAAGCGAAGGTAATTAGAACAAAGGCACCGATCCCCGTGGCAGTTTGGGACGACAACGCAACCATCGGCGATGCTGCGGCGGAAAGAGCCCTAAGCGGGCTGGCTGCCAGGGCCCATCTTTCGGATTCGCCAAGGGCTGCTGCAACCGCTTCACCAACGCCGACATACATCAACAACACCAGCACGGTCATGGCGATCGCCTGGAATGTTTTTTCTCGCCACATACCGACCACGGTGCCAACCGTTCCCGCCAATAACACCGAAGCACCCGTGACGATAAAGACGCCAAAGACTTGAGCCGGTGAAACGCCACCAAGCATCGGCAGGGCCAGGAATAATGGCAAGCCAGCTAGTAGCATCGACAATGGTGACAACAAGGTTGCAGCAAGCTTACCGCCAACGACTTCTAGTCCGGTCAGGCGAGTCAGCAGCAGCAGGATCAGTGTTCGTCTGTCTTTTTCCTGGGCAACGCTGCTGGCGGCACCTACGGCGGCGAATGAGCTTAGCACCAGCCACTGTAGCGGGGCTAACAAAGTAAACATCCATCCGCCAAATCTTGCACTGTCCGAGCTGCTAGACAGTGTGCGGGATCCATCAAGAACCAAATAACCGGTGCACAACAAAAGAAAAAATGCCAAGACATAGACGCAGCGGCCTAGGTAGGTCTTGGTGCGTTTTGGGGCAACCGTCGCCTCGCGAATGAAAATAGGGCCGAGCATTGAGAAATCAAGAACAGGAATGGGGTATTAAATCGGTCAAGGTAGATTTTCTTACAGTCACGATACATAGCGTAATGGCCGCGGGTTCGACCAGCGAGGTGCGGTTGGACCCGTATCATCGGAAAAATCCTCACGCATGCGGTGGAATTGAGCACACGCCGATTCAGGTTCTTTCATTTTTGAAGCAGAACCGTCCTAAGTTTTAGTAACGACGGTCCTTTTGTCATTCACGTCGATTTATCAGCCAATGGACAACACACCAGCCACGCTTATCCTCACCATGTCATTGCTTAAACGAACTCAGCCGATCACTCGCTTTCTATTGGAAGAAGATGGCACAACCGCTGTTGAATACGCCGTCCTAATTGCATTAATTCTCGGAACGTTGATTGGGTCCGCGTTGCTGTTGGGACCAGCAGTCGATGGTAGCTTTGAAGGATCATCCGATGCCATTGCTGGGGCATTTGGATCGTGATCCGGGAATCTCGGCCTGTCTTCATACGCCAACAACTCCTGATTGACGAGAGAGTCCAGGGGGCTTTGCTAAAGAGGGCTGGGTTCTACAGCCTTGCTTGCGCTCTCTATTTCATCATGATTTTAGTCTTCACTGAATCCATGTCACGCAAAGACATCAGTGTGGGTGAAGCAGCTTTTGCATGCGTGGAAGAGGCGATTTATTGGTTACCAGGATTGTTATTGATGGTTCCCATCATCGCGTACGACATGCTGAAGCAAACGAACCGATTTGCTGGACCGGTCTCTCGTTTGCGACGAGAAATGCAAAGATTGGTCGCAAACGAAAGTGATCGTCCGCTCAATTTTCGTGACGATGACTACTGGGCAGAAATGGCTGACGAATTTAACCAAATCCGCGGCGAACTTCTGGAACTCAGAAAAAAAATGGCTCTCTCTAACGAGGCCAATGGCGTGAAAGAACGAATGCGATTCGACGAGACCGAAGAGCCAGTCGAAAAGGATGCTTACCTTGGAACGTTCAATCGCTAAGTAAACAAGTCAGCGAATCCAGGTTCAACTACGATCCCTTCGGCGATGCGTTCCGCAAGCGCTGATATCGTCAGCAACGGGTTGCAACCGATCGATGTCGGAATGACTGATCCATCAGCGACATACAATCCGGAATGAACAGGCGCTGATGACAACGATTTGGATGCAACCGAGTATTGTGGATTGATATCGAACACGCGTCCCTTGTCATCGACGACACCACCATCGGGCGTATCCGCCATGCTGCATCCACCAAGTGGGTGAACGGTGATAAAGTTGTCGCCAAAGATCTTTAAGTACTTGTACTTCCCGCCATGACCTTTGGCAACTTTGGCAAAATCAGATCGAATCAGTTGGCGGTACGGGCTATTCATAAGTCCAGGCCATTTCACGCTACCCAGGCCGTCTTTACGAAGCACCACTCGTCCATTGGCACCGTCATGTCCCATGCCAAGCATCACCAATGTTTGATCCAGGTCCATGTCCTGCATCAGAAGTCCCAAGATGTTTGCATACGACCTTGATACCGTGCCATCTTGAATTAGCGTTCGGTCCTTCAAGTTTGGCCGGTTGGGAAACGTGAGGTTCGTTTGGATCGTTGGTCCCGGTCTACAACCCTTTGTGTCGTAAGCACCGGTGGCAGCGATATTGGTCAAGAATTCGCTCTTGCGAACAAAGCCTAACGCATCTCCATTCATCGTCCATTTGCAGCCAAGTTGTGACGAAAATTCCATGCCGCATCCTTGGCTTCGCAGCAAAATTTCGTTGCTGCCAATGCTGCCCGCCCCGACGATCACCATCCGGCTGGTGACACTTCCGCAGATGGCTTTGAATTCTTTTCCGCGTCCTGGCAAATAAGTCTTGAAGTGGATTCGGTAACCGTCGCCCATCTTCTCGACCCGAATGACTTCAGTGTGAGTGTACATTTCAGCGCCGCGGGCTCTTGCCATTGGCAAATAGTTCATCGCCAAAGTGTTCTTGGCACCCACATTGCAACCGGCCGTGCAGTCGCCGCAATCGGTGCAAGCACGTTGTCGTTGGCCCTGGCGATTGATGATCGGTCCAGCATTTGGTCTACCGCGTGTAACCGTCAATGCTGCGGTTTCAAATCGAGCTCCAAATTTTCCCATTCGACCAGCAGCCAGTCGCTGGGCCTTTGCTTTGGGTGATTGATCAATCGATTCAAACTCGGCACCCAATTCCCAAGCTGCCCGTCCGAAAAACGGATCCAAAGCAAGTGGGTTTTGCAGCTTGGTCGGCCAACACGCCTGACCAAACACAGCTGGCTCGGGACGAATCGCGATGCTGGCGTTGATAAGTGACGATCCGCCCAACCCGCTGCCGGACAAAACGTTAACCTCGTCATTTTGTATCGCGTTGATCAGTCCCACTGGATTATCAACAGTGTTTTTGTTCCGTCCCAACAACTTAAACCGAGATTCCTTGGTCGCATCGCGGAAACGATCCGAAAACGTTCCGGGGACGTACTCACGCCCCCGTTCAATCATTCCCAAACGTGTTTCCGGTCGTTTCACCGCCGTCAAACGCGCCGCGCAAACCGATGCGCCGTAACCAGAACCAATGATCAGGATGTCAAAGTCGAAAGGAGAATGAAAACGAGGCGTTTGCTTCAACAAATGTCGACCGTGACGCGACAAGGATCCGCCAAACGGTTTCATGTTGGCGACGTAATCAGCGATGGCTCGTTTTTTGTGATCGCTTTCATACGACCTTGCCCGGCCAGTGATCACCGGCAGCGAGCGAACCGGTGCAAAGTCCGCATCTGCACTATTACTTAACGTGCCGCTAGCCGTTGCAGCGGTAAACGCAGCAGCAGTCTTGATCGATTCGCGGCGGTTGGGCAGCGACTGGTCTTCTTTACAGGCTTTCAAGCGTTCATCCGTAATCGATTCCGTCGGCGATAGAAGTCTTATCGGTCTTCGTTCCTAACCAATCGTGAACAGGTCTTGCCCCCGAGCAATTTGGGTTAGAATCCGGCGATGAAAATCGGCATAACCGGCGCAACTGGATTTCTTGGGAATCACGCCACCCACCATTTACTCGATCATGGACATCAAGTGATCGCGTGGTGCCGCGATCTGGACTCGGTCAAGACATCTGATTCAATCCAATGGATCGAAGGCCGGCTTGGTGACGATCGTGCATCGCAGGCCCTGGTCAAGGGTTGTGACGCGATCGTTCATGCAGGACTTTATCAGCCCGGCGGCAATTTTATTGGTGGCGAAGGCGACCCGGTCGAATACATGGAAGCGAACGTCATCGGTAGTTTAAAACTGCTTGACGCCGCCTGTCGTCATGGCGTTGATCGATTCGTTTTTGTATCCACCGGTGCTGTCCACGATCGCGTCGCCGAGGACCGCCCGCTCGATGAGAAGCATCCACTTTGGCCATCAAGTTTCTACGGTGCATCTAAAGCGTCCGTTGAAACGATGATTCACGCCTACGGATTCTCGGGCAAACTTTCTTGCTGCACTCTTCGCCCAACATCGATCTACGGCGTCACTGACCCGGTTACAGAATCTAAATGGTTTGGAATGGTCGCGGATATCGCCGCTGGAAAAGATGTTCACGCGACCGGTGGCAGCAAGGCAGTTCATGTTGCCGACGTTGCGTCAGCCATTGAATTGCTACTTTGCACCGATCAAACCATTGCCGGGGAAACCTACAATTGCACCGATCGAATGATCAGCCACTACGAAGTCGCTCATCTAGCGAAGGCTGCTATCGGTAGTCCGAGCATGATCACGGGTCAGCCGAAAGAAGCAAAGCGGACGATGGATACTACGAAAATAGAAGCATTGGGAATGAAATTTGGCGGCACCGCGATCTTGCAATCTACCATTGGTCAAATGTTGAATCTTGGTTAAGAACCCATGAACATCTTCGACGCGGCACGTTTTGATGACCCCCTGTTGAACCTTGCGATGGTGCTGGTTTGCGGGATCATCGGTGGTGAGATTTGCGGACTGTTTTGCCTACCGAAAGTGACCGGGTGGATAGGCACAGGGATTCTGTTGCGAGCGTTTTCCTTGCCAGGACTCGATGGCGAAGCGCTGCAGCGATTTACGCCATTGATGAATTTTGTGCTTGGATACATTGCCTTCACAGTCGGCGCTGCACTTTACTTATCGAACTTACGCAATGCCGGCAAACGAATCTCGTTGCTCTTGTTAGGTGAAGCGATCGTGACACCACTGGTTGTTGGTTCATTGCTGATTTACGTCGGTGGGATGGAAATGCGTCCCGCGATCCTGTTGGCCGCAATTGCGATCGCGGGCGCACCGGGTACGACCGTGTTGGTGGTTCAGGAAGCACGCGCGCGAGGCATTCTTACGTCCACATTGGTTGCTGCGGTCGCTTTGGTCGACATGATCGCGGTTGGTATGTTCGTATTCGTTTCTTCGTTCTTGCATGTTGACAACAATGTATTTGAGTCCCTGGGCTATGTTGGTTTTCAAGTGGGAACCAGCTTTGTCATCGGAGCGGCCTGCGCTTCGTTGGCATTGCTGTTGAATCGAACGATCGCTGGACCGGCTTTCTTGGGACCACTGATGGTGGCAGTGATATTAGGTGCTTGGGGAGCCGCTGTTGGCTTTGGGGTTTCAGGGATCTTGGCTTGTTCTTTTGCAGGAATTACGGTCACGAACTTGCAGCATGAAACAGTGCGAAGTGCAGAGGCATACCTGCACAACATTGGTGGGGTCTTGTTTGCCCTGTTCTTTACGCTTGCGGGCATGCGTCTGGACTTTAGCCAAGTGCCCGCGGCGTTATCGCTTGTCGTGCTGTTCTTTTTATCTCGATTGATCGGTAAGTATCTTGGGGCGTTTACGACACTGAGCTTGGCGGGTGCTCCTAGTCGTGTGCGAAACTATTTTGGACTCGCACTGTTGCCGCACGGTGGTGTTGCAGTGGGATTGATACTACTGGTTCAGTCAGAACCGCACTTGCAAGGAGTCCAGGAAATTGTGACGACGGTGGGCTTGGCGGCGCTTGCCATCAACCAACTGCTTGGCCCGAGCGCTGCAAGGATCGCGATATCCCGAGTAGGTGAAGATCACAAGGATCGGCCAAGGTTACTCGATTTTTTGCAGGAGCAGAGAATCGTGGTCGACCTGAAAGGCGATTCAAGGGAAGAGGTGGTCAGGTCGTTGGCCAATCACTTGTACTCCACGACGCGCTTGCCAGTCCCGCAAGAGGACTTTGTCAGGATGGTGATGGAGCGTGAAGCGGAGGTCACTACTTGCATGGGCAAAGGGCTGATGATTCCACACACGATTTTGGAAGAGGGGGAAGAGGTAAAAGGTGTGCTAGGAATTAGCACCGAAGGCTTAGATCTAAAAGCACCAGACAGTCGACCCGTTCACGCCGTTTTGTTACTCGCAACGCCAGAATCCGAACGAAACCGCCACCTAGAGGTCTTAGCTGCATTCGCCACAGCAATCACGCGCGACGTTAATCTGCGTGAACAGCTCTACCATGCCCGAAGCGCCGCGCACGCGTACAACATTCTGCACGCCGATGACACCGCTGACTTAAATTACTTCTTGGAAGATGTCATGGAAAGAACGCGAGCCTAATCGAACATTGGGTGAACGATTTTCGTTGTATTTCCTCGCCCTTCACTTATCGTTTGTTTTGGCTGACCGCTAGAGCGGTACAGTCAAGTCATCATTAACAGATACTTAGGATTGATAGTGGATTCTAGAATTTTTCACCTCGTAGTTTCACTTTTCACCGCGACAGTACTCGTCGTGTCGCCCAGTGATGTGATGGGGCAGGGTGGTCGCACAACGTACAACTTCAACTATCAGTGGAAGTTTTTGAAAGACAATCCTGCGGAGGCAGAGCAATTAGGCTTTGATGATGAGTCGTGGGAAACCGTTAGTTGCCCGCACACCTTTAACGACATCGACACTTTTGATGATTACAGTCTTGGGCATCACAATGGCGAAGCCAATCATTGGCGAGGAACGGTTTGGTATCGCAAGGAGTTTAAGCTTCCCAAGACTGACATGGGCAAGAAGGTCTTTATCGAATTTGAATCTGTGCGTCAGATTGCTGATGTGTATCTAAACGGAAAGCATCTGGGCACCAACCGGACGGGCTTCATTCCCTTTGGTTACGACCTAACACCTCACTTGAAGTTTGGGGATGAAGCTAACGTCGTTGCGGTGAAGGTAAACAACGACAGGGTAGAGAACTTTCGAAAGAACTTACCGCTGGTTTGGCATCACGAACATTGGCATCCTAACCATGGTGGAATCTATCGGAACGTTTTCCTGCACGTCATGGATCCACTGCGCATCACGCTGCCGCTATACGACAATTTGAAGACGGTGGGAACTTATGTTTACGCCGAAAATGTCACGAAGGAGAATGCGGACATCACGGTGGAGGCGGAGGTTCGAAACGAACGTGAAGCTGCTCAAAGCATCACCTTTGAAACGCAGATTATCGATTGTGAGCGGAACGTTGTCGCGACCGAGACTAATCGGCGAACCATCGGATCGGGAGAGACGGTGACTCTATCGACCAAAACCAGCTTGCCGAATCCCAAGCGTTGGTACACACGAGATCCTTACATGTACACAGCGCGGGTTCTTTTGAAGGATGGTGAAACAATTATTGATTCCTATGATTCACCGCTGGGAATTCGCACCTTCGATTTCAACAAAGACACAGGTTTTTGGAATAACGGCGAATACGCAAAACTGCACGGTTGGGGGCAAAAACCGACCCATGCTTGGCCTGGGTTGGGGGCCGCACTGCCAGATTGGTTGCGTGACTTCACCTACAACCTAATGGATCAAGCGGGAGGAAATTTGATCCGCTGGGGACACTGCGCTGGATCGCCTGCGGAAATTGCGATGGGAGACAAATATGGCTTTGTCACGATGATGCCGGGCGTCAGTGGCGAATCGACGGACCATGGTGAAACTTGGGACGTTCGAATTGCCGCGTTTCGCGACATGATCGTTTACTACCGAAATCATCCATCCATCTTTATCTGGGAGGGCGGCAACTGGGCCGAGACTGCACCGCACTACGAAGAAATTTTGCAGGTGATCAATACCTACGATCCCAAAGGAAAACGCTTGATGGGGAATCGTCGCGCCGATGTGAAGCTGGATTCAGAAAAGTACATCACCATTGAAATCGGAACCGAAGGCTGGGAGCGTGAATATGCTCACTTGCCCATTGTGGAAAGCGAGTACTGTCGTGATGAAGCGCCACGACGAGTTTGGGACAAACATTCACCGGATGACAATTTTAGAAGCCATCCAAATTTAAAACGAAATACCTACAAGATCGACTCGGAAGAGTTCGCGGTGGCACAAGTGGAACAATGGTGGAACAAGATGGGTAGAAAGACCTATCACGTTGGCGGAGCAAACTGGATTTTTTCCGATGGGCCCCACGGTGGACGATGCCCAACCGAAGTCACGCGTGCAAGTGGAGAGGTCGATGCGGTACGTTTGCCAAAAGAAGCGTTCTACGCTCTGAAAGCCATGTGGCGTTCCGAGCCGCAGGTGCATGTCATCGGTCACTGGAATTATGACAAAGCAACCAAGAAAGACATACACGTTGTGTCGAACTGCGCGGCGGTCAAGCTGTACGTGAATGAAAAATTGGTTGGATCGAAAAAGAAACCCGAGTATGGATACTTGTTTTCGTTCCCCAACGTCCAGTGGGCGGAAGGAGAGATCAAGGCCGAAGGTTTTGTCGGCGAAAAACTTCATACAACTCAAACCAAATTGACAACCGGTGAACCTGCGGCACTAAAGCTGACTCCCATCACCGGGCTCAGGGGTTGGCGTGCCGATGGTTCGGATATTGCGATGATTGATGTGGAAGTCGTTGACGAGAATGGATTTCGGTGCCCATTGGACAAGGGCCGTGTCGATTTTCAGATCGATGGACCGGGGACTTGGCGTGGCGGCTACAACAGTGGTAAAGAAAACAGCACCAACCGCCTGTACCTGGACACTGAATGCGGAATCAATCGAGTCGCCATTCGCTCGCAATTAACTCCTGGCACAGTCACGTTGACGGCAACCAAAGCAGGCCTCGATCCCGTCAGTATCAAGATTCAATCACACGCGGTCGACATCAACCATGGCCTGACGCTGGAAATGCCTCAAAGCTACGCGAAGAAATCAGTCACGCCCGAACCGATGCCGATTCATGCGCCGGAAATGCCAGCGTACATTCCCAGTGAGCAAAACAACAGCAAGCTCTTTACGCAGTTCAGCTATACGGGCGATGCTTCGCACCGCGGCCAACTGGGGTAAAAAAGCCTACACAGATCTAGAATTAAATTACACGGTTATCCCGAATTACCTTCGCTTTTCTGAATACGTTCGGATGCCCAATTCAGACCGACGCTATTGGGCGCGTGATCAATTGCAGTTCGTTGCCGGGACCAACATGGTGATCTACGTCGGCCATGACGATCGTGTCCCGCGACCTGAATTTCTTCTCAGCGATTATGAAGACACGGGAGACGACATGAAACTTGGTGATGCCATGCTGTCCATCTTTAAACGGCAAGCAAAGAAGGGCCAGAGCATCATCATGGCTGGAAATAGCGACGGTGATATCCCCGGAAAATGCAAAATGTACGTCGTCCTGGGTAAACGAATCAAGCGAAAGTAGCGATCCGATGCGAGAGTTTAGTTGGTTGTTCGTATTAGCGGACAACCGCCCTTTGGTAAGGTTGGATAACGACTGGGCCTAGCAAACCTGATGCTTGCAGCGGTGACTGTTTGTCCCAGTGTTTGAATCCAGCAAAGCTGATGCGATTGGATGGCCGATCAGTTTGGTTTAATAACCAATCGGGCCACTGTTTAACGTGGGGGCCACGGCGCTTGGTGTCCTCGGGAAATTGCTCGTCCCCGATCAATCGGTTCGGCCACAGGTTTGTGACTTGAACTTCTAGTTGGTTTTTGCCAACTCTGGCACAACCATCCAGATTGACTTTGAATGGAGCCTTCCACAGAATTCCCAGGTTCTTCCCGTTGACGATTACTTCCGCGATCACGCGAACACTGCCCAAATCCAATTCCAACGAGATGTCCGATTGCAAAAGTTCTTCAGGGAGTTTGAATTCTTTTTGGTAGCTTGCGGTGCCAGAGAAATAGCGGACTCGCTGATCAGCCGTTGATGACCACGAGTCCAATTCATTAAATTTCGTATCGGCCGTCGGTCCTAGCTTAATCGGAAAGCTCACGTCCCAGGGCCCGTTCAAACCGATCCGCTCTGGCACAGATTCAACGCGAACGA
>CAYVAN010000086.1:2591-4162 GCA_964449225.1 uncultured Rhodopirellula sp. | reverse complement strand
TTGGCTTGTCCAGGGCGAGGCGTTACCCAGTGGATCCTGCCACCTTCTGCAATAAAATACGACTGCGGAGGATCGCGTGTCAGCTTCAATGTGCCGCCTTCGGGCACTAATCGTTCACGCGTCGCACCGTCGCTGGAGAAGACAATTTGAAGATTTTGCTGCTCTCGTTGACCACCACCGATCAATGGGTCATCGACGGGGATTTCGTAAACGCCATCATCGATGAGCGATTGGATTCTTTGGGTCACATCTTGGGCATTGGTCTCGGCAGGCAGCGAACGCGTTGTGCCCGAGAACTTTCCAAAAATAGCCCTCAGCACTTTAAGTTCGCCTCCGCCATCTGCATCAATTGCGATCGACTCTCTTTCGCTTGCGTGAGTTTCTTGGACGTAATCGCCGATGCTGTATTTTACTCGCAGTTCCTTTTTATAGCCTGGTGCCGGGTCGCAATCACAAAGAGATCGATTGGCAATGACTTCGACCGCATTGTTTTTAATCGCGCCTGCGATCACGTCGGTGACATCCACCAGCCCCTTTGGCATGAATGTGCCGTACTCGGCTTTGATTACCTCTAAATTGGCAAGCGGCATCGCTTGTTGTGGATCAACCTCGACATCGGTTTTGACTAGATGCGGTGAGATTGAAGTCGTCGTTCCAAAGATTACGAAAATCGATTCTTCTGGATCAAATTGGATTGGAATACTTGTGGTCCCGTCACCATTGTCCTTCCAGACCGCGATGTTGTTGACTTCACCCGTTTCCGCATTCCATTGCTGGGGTTGCATTCCAGAAACACGGAAACGGCAATTCCATTGTTGTGATTCTTTGTCAGCATTTGCAAGAAAGTAAATCTCTGCATTGCTCGTTCGGCGGTGGATGAAATCAAGTTTGTTCGGTCCGTTACCTTCGACTGCAAAGTCAGCAGGCAGTTTGGATTGCCCGAGCCAGTGAAGGATTGAATCATCTTTGATTTTTCCCGATTCCCAAAGCGTCTGAGCCAATTGACAGACATGTTGATCGCATTGTGGATAGTCTTGAAGACTGGGAGAGCGTTTCGGTTGCGGACCTAAAATCGTTGCACCGGATTCCGCCAGGGCTGCAAATTTTCGCAGCGTCTCTGGTCTCATCCACGTTGTCTTTGGAAGCACTAAGACGGGATACCGATCGCCGGCCGAAGTGCAAATCATTCCATCAACGACCGATAAGGATTGAATTTTGTTCGATCCAATCAAGTCATAGTCGTAACCCTTCGACTTGATTTGCGGTAACAGTACTGCGTTGTTAGGTGATGCCTCGCCGGTGAACACTAAGACGTCCGCAACTGTTTTGCCTTGTTGCAACAGGAACTGGGAACGGGCGATGTATTCCAAGAAAGCTGATCCCTGATTCCACCAAGTATTAAGGCGATTGAAATCAAGGCCGTATGGACCGAGCGTAATCCCAGGGCCGACATCCCACGGCTGATGAGCGTAGGTGTGGAAAATGAATCGATTGATTCCCTGGGCCCAGGCTCGATCGCCAATGGACTTAATGGTCGCGGGGTGCTGTGTCCATCCACCGGTGCCGGTAAA
>CAYVAN010000086.1:1217-2581 GCA_964449225.1 uncultured Rhodopirellula sp. | reverse complement strand
TTCTGCACCCACGATCGAACTGCCGTTTAACTTCGCGATCGAAGCAACAAATTTTGGCGAATCAAAGAACGCTAGGTTTCCGCTCCAGAACTCGCACATGACAATGTCGCCCGTCTCGCCAACTTGCATATTGTCAAAAGGCCCCCAGTAGGGCTCCACCGAGAATTGCATTCCATGTTCATGACACCGATCACGGAAATGGGCGTAGTAGTGCTCCGTCATCAAATCACCAAGCGTTCGACGAAAGTCCCATAGAAACCGCTCCGTGATTTCCCCGCCATCAACATAGTACCCGGCTAGCGTTGGCAAAAAGGGGAAGCAGTTATAACCTCGAAGCCGACGAAACTCACTCGGTAACCCAGCGGTCCAGTTGGCAGTTCCCACTTCGTAACTATCAATCAGGCAGTTGTTCACGACGGTCCCCGCAAGTGGCCCGAGTTTCTTGATGATCGGTTCGATGCCTCCTTTCCAAAACTCATCCACCGCTTCACGACTCATCTTGTTGCATTCCAGGCCATGCCCGCCCGCGACGGCGGGATGATTCTTCTTTCCTGTGGACGTATGGCCCATTCGCAAGACCGTCCATCGGCCTGGTGGAGCCTTCCAATTCAGCAGACCTTTGTCAGTTACCTTGGCGGTCAGGTCGATGATGGCGGCGCTGTCGATGATGGCTGACTTGGGAATCAACTTTGTTTGCGGCATCAGGTGATTGCGAACGCGACCGGACAGGTTCTTGATATCCAGATCTTGGACTCGCGTGTCGTTTTCCAGTTTTGGAAAGGCAACGACCGCAACGTCTCGATAAAAGTTGAGGCGAGTTTCTGGCTGTTCCAACTGAGCCACGACAATTGAATTTCCTTCAACGGTCGTTTCGCTATACACCAGCGTTTGCATGGAATGCTCGGGAGTGATCCATGGACCGCCACTGCTTGACCAGCCGGGGCCATTGTGGAACGCGAGGTCGAGCCCCAATCGTTCGGCCTGCAATGCAGCATGTTTAAAAAGGTCTAACCATTTGGGACTCGCGTAGGCTGCGGGGCCTTTGGGGTGGCCTAGATTGACGTTGAAGATCTGAGCTTCTTGAATCCCGACCTTCTTCATTGCCTCCAGGTCCGCCGTGATTCCCGCTTTGGTGACGTTTCCATTGAGCCAATGCCACCAGGTTCGAGCCTTGGCGGCGGGCGGTGGATTTAGGAATCCATTACGAAGTGCGTCTTCAGCCTTCGTGATACCGCTGGAAGCTAGAAAGAGCAGAAAGATTAACAGTAAGCTTTTCATTTCCGTCACTGTGATAGTAAAGGTCGGGGTTCCAAGGCTTATTCTAGCAAGCCAAGGTGCGTCGACAGGCTTGAACGACCGGCTTG
>CAYVAN010000086.1:0-1207 GCA_964449225.1 uncultured Rhodopirellula sp. | reverse complement strand
GGCTTGCCTGATTGCCGATGTCAAATGTCAAATGTCAAATGTCAAATGTCAAATGTCAAATGTTTGATGGCGATTGGCATGGTGTCTATTCTAAGTAGCATTCCTAACCCTGGACGAGTTGATTTTATGCATCGCAGCTTTTCTCGACGCCACTTCTTGCAGTTGTCAGCGGCAACCATCGCTAGCACATCTAATGCAGCGTCTAAGCGTCGCGTCGGTTCCTCAAAGAAAGGATGTTGCTTTGCTGCTCGAAAAAAATCACCGTGGCTTCAGTACACTCAAACTCTAAATCCGAATTGGGTGTACACCTGGAATACTGACCAGCCAGAGGGGTTACCAAAGGAGATCGAGTTCTGTCCGATGATTTGGGGCGGGGGGAAAGAAGAGAAGTTGAAGGCGAAACTTGCACGGCTTGCGCCGTTGGTCGAAAAAGGCCAAGTTAAGTACTTATTGGGCTTTAATGAACCTGATAAGAAAGATCAAAGCAACATGACAGTGGAGCGAGCGTTGCAGTTGTGGCCGTTGCTGATGGAGTTGAACGTACCACTGGTCAGTCCCTCCTGTGCTCACCCCGACCGAAAATGGATGTTGGAATTTATGAAGGGAGTTCAGCGTTTGAAACTTCGCGTGGACTATGTTGGGGCGCATTCCTACGGCGGCCCTAATGCTCAAGCATTGCTAAAACGAATGGAAAAGGTCGCTCGTATGTTTCGTCGTCCAGTCTGGATAACCGAATTCGCTGTCGCAGATTGGCAAGCTAAAACTCTCAAGCAAAACAAGCACTCCCCGCAACAGATTGCTCGGTTTATGCAAGCCGTGATTCCAGCTCTTAATGCGTCACCCCACATTGCTCGCTATGCATGGTTTTCCGGTCAGCCAACTCACAAAGCATTAGGGAATTCGGCCCTGTTCGATAAGAGCGGCAATTTGACTCCACTTGGACGTCTTTATTCGCGAGCGTGATCTAGCTTTCGCCGTACATCGCTTTGATCGCATCAGCGACACGTCTGGCGATTGCTTTACTACCTTTTGGGTTGCTGTGAATGCCATCGTTGCTTAGTTGCAGCGAAGGAAATCATTTCCCCGGTGGCGCGATCGGATGATCCGATCTGGTTGGAAACGCGCGTCTGCGTGGTCGATAAATCATGAACCAATGCACCGGGTTATGATTGCGAGTCGCTGATCAGATGATCGAGTCCACAGTTCC
>CAYVAN010000085.1:13038-18602 GCA_964449225.1 uncultured Rhodopirellula sp. | reverse complement strand
ACCAACGGAATGTTGTAGGCACCGACTTTTAACAAGGACAAAATGTTGTCGGGTCGAATCGATAGCGGAAGGTCGCCAAAACTGCCCTGGTCCTTCAAGAATTTGGTCGTCCAAGCGGCAAACGGGCCAAAGAGAAGCGACTTCTTTCCGTCGATGACGCGAGTGTCCAAGTGCGGCACCGCCATCGTGGGCGCCTCTTCCTGCGCCTGCCCGTAAACCTTAGCTTGGTGCTGCGCAACCAAGTCAGGGTTATCACAGACCATCCACTGCCCACCGATCGGGAACCCACCAAACCCTTTGCTTTCGGGTATCCCAGACTTCTGAAGCAATGGTAACGAACCGCCGCCCGCTCCGACGAATACGAATTTCGCCGACGTCACCGATTGCGCTCCGGTGACCGTGTTTTTCACCTTCACATCCCATCCCGATGAGGTTCGAGTCAAATCAGTCACTCGCGAATCGGTAGCAACGCCGCATCCTTCGCGATTGCCCATCCAATCGATCAACTTTCGCGAGATCGATCCAAAATTGACGTCGGTTCCGTCGATCACTCGCGTCGCAGCGACGGGCATATCGGCGCGGCCGTTTACCAGCAGCGGTGCCCATTGACGGATCACATTGGGATCCGTTGTGAATTCCATCTTTTCAAAGAAGTGGTGCTTCGCCAATGCTTCGTGCCGGGCGGTCAAAAAGTCAACCTGTTTCTGCCCATGAACAAAGCTGATATGAGGCACAGGATTGATAAAGTCGCTGGGCGTTTCGACCATCCCCGATGCAACCGCGTGAGCCCAGAACTGCCGCGACTGCTCGAACTGTTCAAAAATCTTAACTGCGGTCGAAACGTCGACTGAACCGTCGGCATTCTGATCCGGCGTATAACTCAACTCGCACAAACCAGCGTGACCGGTTCCCGCATTATTCCAAGCGTTGGAACTTTCCTGCGCAAGCTTGCTGGACGCTTCGAAGAGCTGGATCTTCAAATCAGGTGAGATTCGTTTAAGAAGTGCACCAAGATTTGCGGACATCACTCCGCTGCCAATCAGAACGACGTCGGGATTTTCAATAATCATTTTAACCTAAGTTGAATGCTGCACAGAGTTCGTCAATCACCGCATCGGGCATGGTGGAAATGTCGCCAATCGCATTCCCATCCATGACGGCTTCTGCCGTCGATTCTAATACTTCCAATCGATCAAAGGCATCCAAAATTGTTTTGCCGGTGATCACGACCCCATCGTTTTCTAAAAGTGCCGTCGGTGCCGATTCGGACACGTACGACGGAAGTTTGCTGGCGTCACCGTAATGCAATCCATACGGCACGCGTTGGACATCATAAAGAAAGACATAGCTTTCTGGAATCGTTCGCACATCCAGGTTGGAATCCGTCGCGCTAAACGCTGTCGCCACAACGGGATGTGCAAAAACAATTGACTGCACCCCTGGATGTTGTTCGTAGATCGCCTGATGAGCTCTCGCGGCAGTGCTTGGCACCTTGCCCGCTTCGCGTCCATTGCCACTGACCAAAACAATGTCCTCGGCACGCAGATGCTCGCGATCTTTCCCAGTGGGCGTCACCAGAAATGAATCCTCGCAAACGCGAGCCGAAAAGCTGCCTTCGGTGCTGATGAGTAACCGTTGGCGACATCCACGTTTCACGAACTCACATAACTCTTTTCGTAACTCCTGTTCGCGGGGCGTCGGCGGTGGGGGATCGTACGAATCAAAGGAATCGCCGCGATCACGCGCCTTTGCAAAGTCTTCGTCTTTCAAATAACGAATGCCCGGCAGATCATAAGCCTTGACCAAGCGATTCGCCGCGACCAACGTCTTGCCCAAAAACTCAAACGTTTCAAAACGTTGAAAGGCGTCTGACATTGAATCGCCACCAACGACCACGCCATGATTTTCCAAAATCACGCTATCGCAGCCTTCGGCGAAGGTTGCCGCAATGCTTTCGCCCAACGCATCGCTTCCCGGACACGCATAGGGAGCGAAACCAACTTTGCGAGACACACGAAACGCCTGATTGAACAGACGCGGGTTAGGAGTGCTGCGGCAAATGCTAAACGCCACCAAGGCGACCGGATGCGCGTGAACGATCGAACGGATGTCGGGCCTAGCCGCATAGATGGCTTTGTGAAAGGGGAACTCGGACGACGGCGGGTGCAATCCGTCAACCGTTCCATCGGCTCGCACGCACACGATGTCTTTCGGCGTCAGGTTTCCCTTGTCGACTCGCGCCGGCGAAATCCAGATATCACCGTTGTCATCCCGGATCGAAAGATTACCGCCGGACGTTGTTGTCATTCGATAACGATAAATTCGGTCCATCGTCCGCATAATTTCATCGCGTGGATGAAGCAGATTTCGGCGTGGCTGGATGGTCAAAAGATTAAATTGGGTTAAGAGGTGGTGGCTGAACAGATGGCATCAAACCGAGCCTGAGCGTCGACCCATGCTTCGCAGTGTTCAGGATCAAATTGAACCAGTTCCGATGAATTTCGAACCACTTCGCGAATCTCGTTGAGCGAACCGACTTCGCCCGACGCACGGCATTGAATCAAAACGTTACCCAATACGGTTGCTTCGACAGGCCCGGCGATCACAGGAACACCGCAGGCAAAGGCGATGAACTGGTTCAACAACGCGTTGCGGCCGCCGCCGCCGACGACCTGAATGACATCGATTTTACGCCCCGAAAGTTCGGCAATCGAATTCAAAACATTGCGATACTTCATCGCCAAGCTTTCCAAGACACAACGAACTGCGCTGCCCTCGGTTTCCGGAACCGTTTGGTTTGTGCGACGACAGAAATCTGCGACGGCTTCCATCATATCGGGCGGGTTCATAAAGCTGCTGTCTTCGGGATCGATGAACGATACCAACGACGGTGCCTGTGCGGCCCCCTGAGTAATCTCTTCGTAGGTTTTCGTTGAACCAGCACGCTCGAACGACACTTTCAATCGTTGAACCAACCAAAGCCCAACCACGTTCTTCAGCAACCGCCAAGTACCGTCAACGCCACCTTCATTGGTAACGTTCATCGCCAACGCTTCCTTGCTAAGGATCGGTGTTTGGGTTTCAACGCCAACCAACGACCAAGTCCCCGAACTGATGTAAGCCCAATGATCACCCCAAGAAGGATCGACCGGCACCGCCACCACTGCTGAACCGGTGTCATGAGTCGCCGGTGCGACAACGTTCATCGGCGGCAATCCGGTTTCCTGGCACACCGACGCCTGCATCGGCCCCAGTGAATCACCGGGTTGGATCAAATCACACAGCATGTGCGACGGTATTTCCAGACGATCTAACAACGGTTTCGCCCAATCACGACTTGTAGGATCAAGGAACTGCGTCGTCGTGGCGTTGGTGAATTCGGTCTTTTTTGCACCACTGAGGCACCAATGAAAAAAATCAGGAATCGTTAGCAAGCTCTTCGCTTGATTGAGCCACTGACCGCTACGCGAAGCAGCATAGAGTTGATAGAGCGTGTTGAGCTCCATGAACTGAATGCCGGTCGCTGCGAAAATTTCCTCACGCGAAACTTCGCTGGTCACTTTGTCCAGCATGCCCTGCGTGCGGCTGTCGCGGTAATGCCAAGGCAACCCAAGCATTTCATCGTCTTCGCCCATTAAGACATAGTCGACGCCCCAGGTATCCACCCCCACGCTGGTGATATTATCGAAACCACCGGCGGCTACTTTACCAAGTCCAGTTTGAATCTCGCGCCAAAAATGCAACACATCCCATCGAAGCGTATCGTTGATGCGAACGCCTCCGGTTGCAAAGCGATGTTTTTCGGTCAACGAAATTTTCCTGCCATCGAATCCGGCAACCATCACTCGGCCGCTCTCGGCACCCAAATCGACGCCGATGTAATTCTTCTGTTGATCCATAATGTTGCCCGATGTTTTCCGTCTAAGACGCGAGAGTTCGTTTTCTACAAGGGTCGCACAACCGAAGTGCTGCGATAGTAATCCATCAACGTTTCGACCGACAAAACGCCTCCACCCAATCCGCTCTTGTTCACGCCGCCATACGGGACGCCTTGTGCAAACACATTATGGGCATTGATCCAACTGTTACCAGCGACCATCGATTCGGCGACCCGCTTGGCACGGTCCATGTCCTTCGTCCAAACGCTGTTGGCGAGGCCATAGTCCGTATCGTTGACCATCGCAATCGCTTCGGCTTCGTCAGAGAACTTAGCGACGTAAGCGACCGGGCCAAAAATTTCTTCGCGTGCCGCGACGTTATCAAGACTTCCTGCCAACAACGCAGGCATGATGTAGTGCCCAGTGTGTCCTTCGACGGCCGCACTGCCGCCACCGCAAACACACTTGGCTCCCTCGTCTTGGCCTTTCTTCAAATACGACAACACACGATCAAATTGCTTTGCGTTGACAACGGGACCCATGTCACTGTTGGGGTCAAGCGGGTGGCCGACTTTAACTTCATTCATGCGATCAACGCACTCGTTCAGAAATTCGTCGTAGATATCTTTGTGAACCAACCAACGCGTCGCGTCACAACAGACTTGACCGCTATGGAACGTGATCGCACCGACCAACGCTTTCGCAGTCGCAGCCACATCAACATCATCAAACACAACCGCCGCACCCTTGCCACCAAGTTCCAACTTGACGGGAACCAAGTTGCGTCCGCAGGCTTCGCCAACCAATTGCCCGACTTCGGGTGAACCGGTGAACGACATTCGTTTGATCTTGGTGTTGGCCGACAAAGCAGCACCTGCTGCGGCACCACGTCCGGTGACAACGTTGATGACACCGTCAGGCAGGCCAACTTTGGTTGCCAATTCAGCCAGATAGATCGCCGAAAGCGATGTGTCCTCGGCCGGCTTGATCACCACCGTATTGCCAGCCGCTAACGCGGGCGAAATCCCCCAACCGATCAATAGAAAAGGGAAATTCCAAGGAAAGATAAACGCACACGCGCCCCAGGGTTGCTTGAACGTCCAAGCTTCGTGTCCGGGCGAATCCAGCTTGGTTCGCGTTTCAACTTGCTCGGAAAGCTTGACAAAGTAACGCAGGGTGTCGGCAAAGTTTTGCACATCGCCTTGTGCTTGTGCTTCGATCTTACCGGCGTCCAGCGATTCGATTTGGCCGATGATCGCTTTATGTTCTTCCACCGCATCGGCAAGCTTCAACAAGAGGCTGCTTCGCTGGTCTTGTGGCATCGCTGCCCAAGCGGGGAAGGCAGCGTTTGCAATGTCCACCGCCTGATCGATTTCGGAAGCATCCAAATCATGGATTTCAGTTAACTGATTTCCTGATCCTGGATCGGTCGTTGCCACCGTTTTTCCGCTGGCGGCCGGAAAAGGCTTTCCACCCACAAAAGACGGCAGCGGCCCACGATTCAAGAATTCGGCGACTTCGGGAAGAAGTTCATGGCTGGTGGCAGTGCTCATTTCGTTTTCTCGTTTCTTAGAAAAATGTTTGGTTCTTGGGTGGGTTAGATGGAGGCCGGAACAAGCCAGGCGCAGGTGCCGGCACACAATGCCAATAGCAGAAAAGGGCGTGGCGTGTTGCGGGCGAAAAAAA
>CAYVAN010000085.1:0-13028 GCA_964449225.1 uncultured Rhodopirellula sp. | reverse complement strand
GCGAGGCGCAGTTCCGGCAACTCAATGCAATTGCCTGAACTGCGCTTCGCTTGTTCCGGCCTACATCAACTCTCAACATGCTCTCGCGTCTGTCCTAGATCTCAACTTGATCGGCGTCTGGCCCCAGGGGGCGATTCATCCAAAACGGAGTTGAAATGAACCAAACAATCGTGCCGACCAACGCAGAAACCTTCACCGCTTCGTGGTCGACGATTCCTAGAAAAAATAGAACGCATGGAACCGTCGTTGCCAACAATGCGACCAGTGATACAAGTTTTGTAATAGCAGACATTCTTAGATCCCCTCGCTTGAAATGTTTTCAGTAGATGTGCTGGCACCCTGCATCATTTTGCTAAGCACCAAGTAGATGACGCCGCAAGCGATCCAACATGGAATCACGGCATAGGCGGCAAACAGACCCTGGACCAAAATCAAATACAGTCCAACGGCAACGGGAAGCAACCATGCAATCATCACAGCAACATTGATTTTTGTGCCGCTGTGTACCGCATACTCATCTCGCAGTCCAAACTTCTTCATCAGGTAAAAATCAACAAAGATCACCGCACCCATCGGCCCAAGCACCGTCCCGTACGTGCCGACGAAACCTAACAGCTGCGCCGAAAGGTTCGGGAATGCACCGGCGATCGTGGCAACCGCACCGGCAAGCAAAGTCATCGCCGTTCGTGAACTCTTGGGCAGCACACCCTGGAACGCCAAACCGGCTCGGTAAATCGTCGGGTTCGCTGTCGTCCAACCCGCGATGACCACACAGATAATGCCAGCCCAACCCAGCGAAGCGTAAGCCAACAACCCAGGGTTTGCGGTAACTTTCCCGTCGCCCGCCAACGCCATCTCTGGCGAAATTTTGATCAGCGCGGCCAATAACAACGCCGCCGCGATCCAGGCCATGTAGTGTCCTAAGAACATCCCGATCGATGGTGCCCACCCCGCTGACTTGCTCTTGGCAAACCGAAAGATCGACAAGTCAGCCATCCCGACGTGCATCGCTCCGTTACACAACCAAGCGAAGACAACAATTTGCCAAAAGCCGAACGTTTGCGAGCCATTCTTTTCCTGAACGAACGCAATCGCGTCTTCCCAAAACTTGCCTTCGGTCAGTGCGGCCATGTTGGTGGCGTCCATTTGAGCCAACGAAACAATTCCGCAAGCGGCAAAGATGCCGATCATCCAAGGCGCGGCCAAGTTGGCAAACCCAGCAACACGTTGGTAACCACCGGCGGCCACAACCGCGATCACAATGCCAACAATCGCCACCAAGCCGGTAAACGAAGGATTACTCAGTCCAAACATTTCCTCGGGAACATCAAACGTAATCCCGAACGGAACGCCCACGGCCGATGCCGAAACCGTCACCATTGCACCAGCCAAAAAACAAAACAAAAGCCCGTTGATCACATTGTAAAGTTTTACCAGCGACCCACCCGCGATTCGTTCGAGTTGATAATACAGCGTCATTCGCTTTGCCATCGCGATGGGCGTTACCAAGAATCGCCAAGTCAAAACAGCAAGAAAGTTCCCCAGCAAAAGTCCAAGCAACAAGTCTTGCAGACTCGCACCGGCAGCCAAAAACAGGGGCCCAATCATGAACTCGGTCCCGGCCGCGTGCTCGCCCGCGTACATGCCCCAAAACTTACCCGAACCCAGCAACGCTGAATCGGGCACGCGTTCGCGTTCGTATTCGGATGTACCGGAAGAAGAATCTGATGCGGCTGCTGATTCGTTATCCATCGTTTGCCTTATTGTTCGTTGTTCAAATGGTAGAACAGATATCCCAATGGTTTATCGCTGGGCTGCAAAAGCCAAAGCGTTGATCTAATACTCGCCGTCGTGGATCTTGTGAAAGATCCCATTCGCTGAAAAATCAGCAGCTGAAACCTCAGCAGCTGAAACCTCAGCAGCTGAAACCTCAGCATTTGGGATCTTTAACAAGATCCACTACCTGCACGTTTTGACGCTAGGCTCTAAGCCATTGCGACAGCCGTGCATCGTTTTGACAGCGTCGTTTTTTCGTAATCACGAGTCTTTTCCAACCAGTCTGCACCAACGGGAACGCCCATCGTTTGGCAGTAATGATTCCAGACTGCACCAAGCGGCATCATTTTTTGCTCTTCCAGCAATGCCAAACGCGAGGTGTAATCGCCGTCGTTTTCCAATTGTTGCAACTGCTCGCTCGGCTCCAACAACGCCGCCAAAACAGCCTTCAATGTATTGCGAGTCCCGATTGCCCATGCCGCGACGCGGTTGATGCTGGCGTCAAAGAAATCCAATCCGATGTGAACGCGATCAAGGTAACCGCCACGGACGATTTCCTGCATGATCGATTGCAGTTCATCGCTGTAGGTAACCACGTGGTCGCTATCCCACCGAACACCACGGCTGACGTGCAACAACAATTCCGGAACATACATCAGGGCCGATGAAATCTTGTCCGAGATTACTTCGGTCGGATGGAAATGCCCCGCGTCTAAGCACAACACTTTGTTACGCGAAATCGCGTATCCCATGTAAAATTCGTGTGATCCGACGACATAACTTTCTGATCCGATCCCGAACAACTTGCACTCAACCGCATCAAGCAACTTGTTGGTGTCGATCGATTCGGCACAAACCGCATCCAGCGATTCGGCCAAACGTTCACGCGGTGCTTTCCGGCTTGCTGGCGAATCCTTGTAACCGTCTGGTACCCAAATGTTGTTGACGCACGGGTTCCCTTGTGCCGCACCCATTTCGGCGGCAATCTTTCGCGAAGCAATGCCATGGTCGATCCAAAATTGGCGGATCCCGGCATCATGGTGCGACAAAGTGAAACCGTCGGCAGCCTTGTCGTGCGAAAAGAAGCTAGGGTTAAAGTCCAAACTGACGCCCTGTTCTTTGGCCCACTGCATCCAACCGCTGAAATGCGCTGGCGTGATTTCGTCGCGATCGACCGGACCATCGAATTCGCCGTACAAGGCATGCAGGTTTAATCGGTGCTTTCCAGGGATCAACGAATACGCCATCTCCAGGTCGCTTCTCAATTCGCTTGGCGTCGTCGCGCGACCAGGGTAGTTCCCCGTGACAGCCAACCCGCTGCCCAGTTCGCCGCTATCGCTTTCAAATCCACCGACATCGTCACCCTGCCAACAATGAACTGAAATCGCCACTTTCTGCATCGTTTGCAGCGCAGCTTCCACATCAACGCCGATTGATTGGTACTGCTCGACCGCAAGTTCATACGCGGATTGAAGATTTGCAGAGTTCGTCATTTAGGAATCCTGAATGAATTGATGGCTTATCTAGTACGTACGAAAGAATTTATTCGCGGAACCTTCACGAAACCTTGACATTTGTGCCCCGAAAAAGCACGATAGTGCCAACGATGTGCAGAGGCCGCAAAGTTCATCCATTTCGCCAAACAGCCATTTACTGAGCAACGCTTTCACCTAGAGCCCGTGTTTGCAGATGAAGATTCTAAAGAAACAGGACTGGTTTCACCAGGATGGGTTCCCGATTGCGGTTCAGCGAAGAGATCCGCAGGAACCGTTCGGTCTGCATGCTCACGAATTTTCAGAAATCGTGATCATCACGGGTGGCCAGGGCGTCCATATCACGGGCGAGGACACCTACGCCCTAGAAGCAGGCGACACGTTCGTGATCGGCGGCGATCGTCCACACGATTACTTGGATCTGGACAAACTGCGTTTGATCAATGTGCTGATCGATACGGACCAATTGGCCATGGACGTCAGCGATCTTCAGTCGCTGCCCGGATTCCACGCTCTATTCACGTTGGAACCCGCTTGGCGAAAACGTCACCAATTCAATAGCCGCCTGCAATTGTCGCCGCATGAACTGGTCCAAGCGATTCGTTTGGTCGATCAGCTAGAATCAGAACTTCGGGATCGAAACCCAGGCTTTGGCGTGATGGCAACAACCTTGCTTCTGCAATTAGCAGCATTCTTGTCGCGATGTTACAGCCAAACACACAACCCCAAGGGGAAATCGCTGCTGCGGATCGCCGAAACGATCGCTCATATCGAACGGCACTATTCTGATCCGATTTCGCTGAACGAGTTGATTGAAATTTCTGGAATGTCGCGGCGGAATTTCTTGCGAGCCTTTGAATCGACCATGGGCCATTCCCCGATCAAGTACCTGATCCGAACTCGCATTCGCGAAGCCTGCAAACTTCTTGAACGCGATGATCTGTCGATTACGCAAATCGCAATGCAGGTTGGGTTCAGCGACAGCAACTATTTTAGCCGCCAATTTCGATCACTCATGGGTCTGACACCCCGCAACTTTCGCAAACGAAACCTGATCGCAACAAGCTAAACCAACCTCACAACCTTTCGCCCTAACAAATCTCACCGTAGCGAATCTCACCGTAGCGAAACTCGCCAAGAGTTTCGGCCGAGACCAATCCCACCCCTCAACGATAATACGCCACGGCAAAATATCCGTCCGGCCCCCGCGCCACCTTCGCAACGATCAAAGGCCGACGACCATAGAAACTCGCGTTGCGGATCGCCTGATTCGCCGAATACGACGAAAACCCAACGCCTTCGTACTTTGCACCGGCGGGTAACGCACCGCCACCAACATGACGCATCCCGTAACGAGCGTTCGAATAGGGCGATTTGTAAGGCTTGCGAAGTCGGTCAATCCCGATCGCAGCCATCTTGCGACTCTTGATCGTCGCCATTCGGTTCACACTTCGCTTGCTGCTTCGCTGTGCGGATGCCTGATTTGGCAGCGCAACCGAAACGATCAAAACAACGGACAAGCAAACCAGAATCATCCTTGGACGCACTAAACAGCACGCCGACTGACGCAGCAACATGGCAACGTTCCTTGGCTAACGATGAGCAAGCCTCTCGCTTTCCAATGCGAGACAACTTAGACAGAATTTCCCAAACGCCGCTAATCGAATCCCGCCAAAACAAGGCCGATGCGTTTGCACTAGATCAACCATCTGCCTTCGCGCCACCAAAACAAGGCACCCGTATGGGCGACGTGTATGCTTGAGTCCATTAACGCGTTACTGATCGATTCGATTATCACCAGCAGCTTGCTGGACAGTTTGGGAAACGACCGCTGAATCATCAATGGACAAACGACCATTGCCCGAATAGGGACGAACCTTGACGAAGCCAGAAATCGTGACAATCACTGCCGCCAAACACACTAACATCGTTAAGTAAAACTTTCGGTTGCCTCGGATAAACGCAAGCTTCTCGCTACGCCCCACCATTGCAGCGGCTAGGAAGAACACCACCAGTGCTAAGATCATCTTGGTTCCCACCAGCGCGTGATACAAACCATCGCCTTTATGGTGAGGGATCGCACGGAAATAGTTGTAAAAACCGCTGACCAAGAACAAGGCGACGCCACCGTGAACAAAACGCTTCCAACGCCCAATGATCGACGCTAGAAAAGATTGGTGTACGGAATCTTCCAATGTTTTCGCGGACGGCATCAAAACCAATAACGTGAAAACGCTGCCGCCAACCAAAGTGATCGCGGTAGCGATGTGAACGACTCGAGAAACAACGTCAATCCAAAACATAAACTTGCTTTAAAGCTAGGGGTAAAAGTGAGGTTCGTCCGCCAGGATCAAGATCCACTACTTTGGTGGCTTGGCCGACCGCGTCCGCACCGGACGCCGCTTGATCGGTGCGAGTGCGTGCTGCGACTGATAAGCAACCTCGGCGATTAACGCATCAACCCGATTGCGACACACCGCGTAAATCGCAAGCGATGGGATCGCAACAATCAAACCGCCGACCGTTGTGACCAAAGCCTGGTAAATCCCTTCGGCCAAATCGCCCGCACCCGCTGCACCCCGCGTCGTCGCGACTTGCTGGAAGGCAAAGATCATTCCGACCACCGTCCCAAGCAGCCCCACCATCGGCGCAATGTTGCCGATCACCGACAAGTACTCGATCCGCCGCATCAACCGCGCCGCCTGCGCCGCCAACGAATCTTCGACTGCCTTTTCGACTTCGTTCCACCCCATTTCCCACTCCGACAAACCACTCAACAACACCACGCTCAACACGCTGGGGGTTCGCCTGCACGCTGCATCGGCGTCCGCAACGTGACCGGCCAACAATGATTGGCGGACCGCGTCGGCGGTTCCATCGGGGACAATCTCGCCACGGCGCAGCGACATCGCTTGATCAAACACCAAGTACGCCGCGGCAACGCTTAAACCAAACAGGACAATCAGGATCAACAATCCGGGAACACCGCCGCTGAAAATAATATCCAACATGCCACCCGCATCCGAATCATCCGCAGCCGGGCTAGCCGCACCCGCCGCCTGTGCAATCAGGCTGTAACCTTCCATGCTGCTGATCATGTCGCGTTTCCTTGATCCGGCGCACCGGCGGACAACAAGAATTCAGCGTCGGCAAGCAACGGTTCGTCCCAATGCAATCGCAAGACACCTTGGTTCTGCAATTGAACAATCGTTTCGCGATGACGTTGCCGAATGGTTTCCTCGGCGGTTTCGACCCGCCGACGCCCTTGCGCCCACGCCATCACCGCCATCGCGAACAACGCGGTGGGCAAGATCGACAAAATCAGGCTCGTCAACAACATCGCAAAGTCAGGTTTTGGAAATCGATCCAGGTCACCAGCTAGGTCACGAATCGCTAAGAAGCTGGCATCAAAGTATCCACGGTAAAGCGCGATCACCGGACCGGACATCAAGGTCCAAAAGATCGCCGTACCGATGACTCCGCAAATCATCGCGGTCGTCGACGAAATCGAAATGCGATTCACCTCTTCTTCAAAAATCTGTTCCGAACGTTCTTGCAATGTATCGATCCCAGCAAGCGACGCGACTTCACCCGTCACGTCGCGATCGGTAATCGAATGGGGCACTTCTTGCCGATCATGTCGCAACACCGACAACTCATGCCGAAAATTAACCGCAAGCGGCCCCAACCGATCGGCCACGGCTGCCGCGCTGCGCCGTCGCAAACCATCACGAATTTCCTCGCCAGCTTCGCGATCAGCGGTAAGATTTTTAGCCGACGTCCACGCTGCGCTGACCAACGAAGGTAACGAGCCTGAAAGTGATAACAGCACCCGATCCCACGCACCATGCGTCAAATTCAGCAGCCCCAATTGCGACCGATAGGGAAACCAGAAACCAGCAGTCTCGGTCAATAAGTTCAATCGCAAACGCGCCCGAACTGCCGCACGAAGCGAGCTGCTATTTCCGACCAACGACTGGGCGACTTCCATCGGCAAAGCCTTTGCTTCACGGTTCAACCGAGTGACCGCGCCAGTTAGATCTGGCAGATGATCAACCAACGTCGCATGCAGCGCCCATCGGAATCTTGCATCAATGGCGGACAACCGTGTGCTGCGTCGGCGGTCGCCTTCCCATGAACTACCAATTTCCAACTGCAAGCTTTCCGCAATCTTCCTAGCCGCTTCCTTACCCACGTTCTCTTCGCTGCGATCGCTAACGTCAAAATCCTCCACCACGACGGCGGGGGAAATTTTACTCGTCGGTGCGATGCTTCGCATATGAGCAACGAATGCATCGATGTCCGCGTTAAGGGTATGATCGTTTTCGCGACTTCGCACGGCGTTGACGACCGGAATCACGATCGTGCCTTCGCTAGCCGCCGTCGTCATCGCCACCGTCTTGCTGCGAAGTTGGTCGCGCCGAACAACCAATAACAAAACCGAAGCCAACGAAAGCGCCCGCTGTGCCACCGCTGCGATCGATCGTCGCTCATCAGTCGAACCCGGTGCATCGACCAACAAGTACGGCATGCCGATCGATTCCATATCAACCGACGGGCACTGCAAAAACGATTCGTGTCGCGGGTCCATATCCGCCGGTGGAAACGGGCCGATCCAAATCAATTTCTCAGTCGCTTCGTCCAGATTGTTACCGCTACGAACCAATGCGGCAGCAGTTGAACCATGAACCAATTGCCGAGTCAGCCAAGATTTTCCCTGACCGGTCGCCCCAACGACGGCGACCACCGTCAATCCACGACTCCGATCATCCAAAATCATCCGTCTTGCTTCACTGTGCTGATCGCACAACTCAATGACTTCACGGCCAGCGTCGCTTTCGCCCAAGACGCTCACAGCAGACCGACGAACGCGAGACAAAAACAATTGACCCGGCGGAATCACGGATGGATCGTCACTTGAATCGTTCAAGTTCATTCTTTTCAAAGTGAGTGGTTCTGATTGTCGTAGCGAAACTCGCCAAGAGTTTCGGCTGATTGTCGTAGCGAAACTCGCCAAGAGTTTCGGCCTTTGCCATTCCCGAAAGCCTTGGCGGCTTTCGCTACGACACTTTCTACTAAAACGAGACAAATGTCAGTTGCGTGGTAACAACTTCTGCAAATCCTGTTTGAATTCTTCTCTGATTTTGTACAACGTCAATGCGGGACCGCTGGCCGATCTGGCAATGATCTTTGGCGGCGGCAATTTCTCCTGCTTACCGCCAACTTCGATCTTCGGTGGCGTTTCAACGCGAGCGACCCCAAAGGTATCACATAACACAGCTTGAAAGTCAGCGACTTGTTGACGCGCGGCCTGTTGTTCAACGTTCCGCGTATTCTGTTTTCCGGCCCACGCGGTCGCAAACGCAGTCAAGCCACCAGCAATGAACAATTCGGACATCGAAGCCGAAGCGATTAACGTGCTGCCAAAGTCCAACGGGATCGCTAACACGCCACCGAATGTCGCCAGCAATGCACCAAGTGGCGTCAAACCCACCAGCAACTTTTTACCGCGTGGAATTTCGTCCCACATCTGACGAACCGCCTCGTCCAAACGCCGCGGATCAAGCGACGTAAAATCATCACGCTCGAATCGCAAAATCGCTGCTTCGGCCGCGTCGATCCACTCGCCCTGCTTTGGACTGTTGTCGCTGATAACGTCCGCCTGGTCCGGTTCCAATTCATCACCGGATCGGCTGTCAGAACCACCGTGGGAAATTGGCGACCAATGCGTCAGCTTTGACGAACCACCGTGCCGCTCGATCGCCTGGATCAATCTGGCCGGAGTCAAAATCGCACCGCTATCACCGCTGCGAAACTTACCCTTCAAATCATCAGCTGTCCGCTGAGCAATCGCCGATGGCGTCAAGTTTCGCAAAAAGTTACCCGCGCCCCCAAACATGCCTCGCAACTTCGCATTCATGCGAACGCCCCAACGCGCGTACCACGGCGCGGTGATCGCGAATGATTCGGATAACTGCCGAATGATCCGCTCGCTTTGATGCAACCGCAATTCAGCGATCTCCACACCGATTTCGCGATGAGCGAAAAAGTCCAAGGTGGCACCGAGCAAACAACGCTGCGCCATCGCGGTTTGCTTGACACTTCGATCCGCATCTTTATCAATCTGATGAAACCCATGATCCCAAATTGAACGTCGCAAACCATTTTCAAGCGAATATCGAAACGATTCAAACAGCACGCCCCGATCAAGTCGCCCCGGTAACGCTTGGAGCATTCGGTCGTCGTCAATCGCAGCGGGCGGGTTTTCTTCGGTCACCGAACGGATTGAAAAGAAGACCGGCAGCGAATCGGTTTCGGGATCCATCGCCCGAGCGATCACGTCCTCCGGCGCAGGAATGTATGGCCGACTGCCCGGTATTTCAAAATCATAGGCCGCGTAAACAGTTTCAATGCCATGCGCCCGCGCCAGCGGGTCAAACGTCTCGAAAACTTGATCGGGTGTTTGCCGAGGTCGAATTTTGTTGACCGCCAACATTCGTGGAATCCCGGGCATCAAATCCGACGCGACTCGTAACAGGTTGCCAAGCGTTGCGTCTCGGGATGATTCAGCGGACGAAACAACCAAAAAAGCTGAACACAAAGTGGCGGCTTTTCCCAAAATTTGGCGTCGCTGTTCTGGCGACCCCAAACCGAACGCTTCATCGGAAACAATGTCGGGACAATCCAACAAGCCAATGCCGACTTCGTCCAACAACGGATCCGTACCCACCAATGGAACGGAAAGCAGATCCGCGTGACCATCGCGGTTGTTGTATTGGTCATGGGCTTCGTCGATATCATCGCTAAGCATTTCCGGAGGCCGCCCAATCGCGTCCCCGATCCGTTGCATTAGCAAACCATAAAGCTCACTGTCTTTTTCCCACTGGGACGGTAACCACAAAACAAATCGATGGGTTCCTTGGTGATTACCGTTTCCACGTAACGTGCGACGACGACCATGCTCGCTCAAAAACGTCGCCACCAGTGAAGTCTTTCCGCTGTTCAGCATGCCCGCGACAGCCACGGTCGGCCAATTGACCAACTGTTCGGCGGTCTGCAATTGACGCCCCGAAGATCGGACTACCGACGACAAGTCTTCCACCGATTCCCCGGCCTTAGACGCTTCGGCTGCGATCCGCCTAAGCGACCCTAGAAAACTCTCGCGACGTTCACCGGGGTAAATCTGTTGGATTGCAGCTCGCTGATCATCGTCCTCCAACAAAGACAGCAACGAAGACCAATCGATCGACGCCGGATGAGCTGAATGAGAGGATCCAAAAAGTTTCATAGATTGGTGTTCTTAAACTTCGTTTTCAAGCGATTTGTTTTTGAGCGTGTCATGTTCTTTGTTGGCATCTGCGGCGTTTTCTTCGTTGTCGATCAATGCGTTGCGATAAACAACTTCCCACCAATGAATCGAATCTGATTCCGTCCAGGACATGGCGTCATCACACGATCGCAAAGCCGACGCCAGTTCATCGATGCTTTGGGGACGATCTTTCGGATCTTTTTGAAGGCAACTCATCAAGACGTTCTGTAGATCGTCCGGCAGGTCACAGTTTAGCCGACTTTCAGGCCTAGGCGGCATCTCGTTGAGCTGTTTCATGCAGATATCGACCGAACCGGTGCCCTCAAAGATAGGCTTACCGGTAAGCAATGCGTAACCCACCGCACCGAGCGAATACAGATCGCTCAAGGCATTCGATTCAGTCGCATCGCGAACGCATTCGGGCGACATGTACATCGGCGTCCCCGTGACGGTATCCGATTGCGTCAACGATTGATCTTCAACGCCGGTCGTCATGCTTTTGATCAGCCCAAAATCAAGTACCTTGATCCAATCCGTCGCTCCGGCCTCGGCGGTTAACAGGACATTGGCGGGCTTTACATCACGATGAATCAAGCCGCTTGAATGAGCTTCCCGCAGAGAACCACAAACCTGCAACAACAAATGAATCACACGTGATGGCGGCTGGGCACCAAAATCATCGATCAACTGTTGCAACGTAATCCCGTCAATGTACTCCATCACGTAGAAAAAGGTTCCATCGTCGGCACGTCCATAGTCGTAGATATGAATCGTGTTTGGATGCCTAAGCGATGCAGTCAACTGTACCTCGCGTTCAAAACGCGTGATCGCGTCCTGATTGACTGGCTTTCGTGAACTAGAGGAAACCGCGGCAGTCTTTCGATCGGTTTCGCAGCCAGCGAGCACCTTGATTGCAACCGGTCGTTGCAGCAGTTCATGCTTGCCTCGATAAACGGAACCCATACCACCACGACCCAACAATTCACCTAATTGGTATCGCCCAAAACGTTGGTCACCGACATCGCCTTCGCTTCGCGTCTCCTTTGCAGAACGTCGACCGGCAGCGTTCTCTCGCCAAGCAAGAAACAAAACCCCAAACAATGCGGTCGCAAGAATCGACAAAAGAGTTCGGAAACTACGATTCAGCAGCCGGGCCGGTGCGAACGCCTCATGCAGATCGGCCTCGGTCGCAATCCCCATCGAATACTCTGGCAGCCAAGTCCAAACGCCCACCACTTTGACGCCACGGTAATCGTTGTACCCCGTCAGGTTTTCGCCACTGCCGCCTCGAATCGCATGGTCTGCCATGATTGTCAACGATTGTTCATCAGCCGATAGCGCCGGAACCAAACCTTCGACCACGTTGACACCTGGATCGCGAACCGTCACGTTCAGCGCACTGACGACATTAGGATCACTCGGCAACATCTTGGCCCTACGAAGCTGGTCCTCGAAGCGGCTCTGCGTCAACAAGACACCTTCACGATCAAACGCGTAAGTCTTTCCCGTGGCTCCGGTGCGTGCGATGGTTAGCAATTCAGAAAACCGTTCCAACGGATCGATCAACACCACCAAAGATCCAACCAACCGGTTGTCATCAAGCAAAGGCATCATCGCCCCCATGACTGGCCCACCGGCAATCGATAGCGGCCCGGCCGACTGAATCGCCACCGGAGATTTAAAGGGAAGCACGATCGCTGGCTTGCGAGCCATCACACGAAGGCGAACGTGGTCAGAAACCGGAATCGTCTGCCCAATCAGATCGCCAAACTCCGATGCAACCACAACATTGCCAGGGTCAATGACGCACCAGCCCAAACGTTGATCTGATCCCAATTGGTCCTGCAACGTCGAAAACTCTTCTAATCGATCTAGGTCTTTTTCGTCCCATTGAAAATTAACTTTGGACTCAGCAAGGATTTTTACGGCCGATTCGTGAACGGCATCCACCGAAGCCAAATTGACGACGTCCGCTTTCTGCGTTGCGAACCAGTCCTGTAACATCGCCACGTTGGCAGCCAGGATCGATCGCAGAGATTCGCTGACGATTTGCTGCGTCGATCGACGCACTGTTCGGCCCATCGACCACGAAGCAATCAACGCAACGAAGGCGAGGATCGCAAGGATCGTCAACACCGTTTGACGCAATGGCGACGTTCTGTTTCGACCAGAACGCGTGCTGCCGTTAAACGACAGACCAAGAGAATCAAGTTTGCGTCCAATAGAATCCATAAAGCTGATTATCCCCGACTTAGCAGTGCGGGAAAAGAGCCCGAGTCGGATGATCCAGGGCAAATCACTTTTTCACTTTAGAACGTTCCCCAACGTCGCATGGCTATCCGCGCCGAAAACGCTTCGGCTGGGAGAGCCGAGCGACATTTCCCGGCTTGAAGAACTGAATCGCCCTAGACTGAATCGCCCTAGTCGGAAAATCGCGTTGACTATCGTGC
>CAYVAN010000084.1:0-18695 GCA_964449225.1 uncultured Rhodopirellula sp. | reverse complement strand
CACCGTGCAATGCAATTGCCTGAACTGCGCTTCGCTTGTTCCGGCCTACATCCCCCCTAAAGCATGATCCTGACGGATCACCAGTCGTTATTGAAAATAGACTTGCGACTGAATTCAGTGGTGACTCTGGCCGGACCAGCTACGCAAAATCAACGAATCAAACCTCCACACCATTCGCAACCGAAAATCAAATGTTCAACTCAAACCACTCGATCGTCCTTTCAATTGCTCTGGCAATTTCAACCACTTCCATCGCTCGGTGCGGCGACGCCGTCACGACTGATTCGCAAACAATCCGGTGGAACATCGAATTTGAACCCGTGCCTGAAATCCTTCGCATGCATTTTCGCTCGCTGCAAGAAGGACATGGACTTCTGGTCAAACGAGTCCACACGGACCCAAATAGACTTTACGAATTTCTGGCGGGCGACATCTTGCTATCCGTAGCGGGAAAGCCAATCCGAAGCATTAACGACTTGCCCACAACTCCATCGAACAACTTTCCGGTCACAGTCATCGTTATGCGGCAAGGTCAGATCCAGCCCCTACGAAAAGACTACTCAAAATCCTGCTGGCCTGGTCATCGACCAATGTCCAGAAGCCTTCCAATGTTCATGGATCCCGGAACGTTCAAAGTCCCAGCAACCGTTCCGGGCTGGGCCAAGGCTGGGGTTTATGCCTCGGCACAGGCTGGAAACAACGAAAGTGTTTCCGTAAGTCGAAACGGTGACCAGTTCTCCATCGACATGTCGTTGCCAAATCTGCATGCCGGGAACATTAGCTATCGAGGAACGCGTGACCAGATTCAACGGGAAGTCGAGAACAGCAACTTGCCTCCCGCCGCTATCGAGCGAGTGCTCGAAGCGATTCAGCAATGAAACATGCGTGCACCACATGGGCTTTCTACCCACAATTCGTTCGTGTTGCGGGATCTTTTGAACTAAATTCCAACCGGTACGTTTCTGGTGCCTACGTCGCAACATCACCAACAGGATCATCCCATGAACGACATTCAACAATGTAACTCTCATTCGTCTTCGCCGATCGAATCATTGGTGGAACAGGTTCAGAGCGGAAGACTTGGAAGACGAGATTTCTTGCGTCGTGCCGTGAAGGCTGGTGTGTCGTCCGCGATTGCCTACTCGCTGCTGGGCAAAGCAACCGCGAACGCGCAAAGACCCACGACCTACGCCGTCGGTGAAGAGACGCAGGCTTTGCCGCAACCGCCCATCAACAGGAATCCAACCACCTACGCCGTTGGTGAAGAATCGCAAGTTACCGGTGCGTACGGCGAAGGACCACCGCCAGCGACCACCTACGCGGTCGGCGAAGAAGGCCAGCCGGTCTACACGACGCAGGCAGTGGGAGAAGAACAGCAACCTCATTGCAATCGTCCCCAACCCACCACGCGTGCGATCGGCGAAGAAACGACGCGGCCTATCACGACCTACGCGATCGGCGAAGAAGGAAACGTTTCGCCACCGACCACAGGACCACCACCAACCACAACGCCGCCAATTACCACCTGGAACACCGGCGAAGAAGGATCCACGACGCGTCCCACGACCCAGGCGATCGGCGAAGAAAGTTCAGGCGGATCCAGATCCACCCCGATCCGAAGAATCGAATCCAATCTGCGAAGTCGCATTCCAAAGGTTTGGAAGGGCTTTGGTCGCTGGTAAGAGCGCGGGATTGTAGCCGAGATTGTCTCAGTCTCGGTCGGTCGTGGCCGGCAGAACAGGGCAACTCAGTTCTTGAAGATGGGCAACTTACCATCTAGCGGAATGGCGCGAGCCATCCGGTAAATCAGGCACCGAGCGGCTCGCGCCGCTCCGCTAAAGGGCACCCCAGTTTGAAAAACTGATTTTCCCTGCCCAGCAGAAACGGCCGAGAAGAGTCCCAGGTTGGTCAACCGCTGCTACGCTATTCTCATCATTGGCAACCCCGTACTTCCGCAGTCAACTTATGTCCGAACCGCTGTTGTTGATCGTGGGTGGCGAATCCGATCCGAACACTCAACGCATCGTTGACCAAGCCCACCTGCGCGGCGCTAGTTATTTCTTCTGGGACACCGACCGTGACAATGCTCGCCAAATAGCCTGGGATTTTCAATCGCCGCGACTGGATTTGGGGAATCAAACGATCCATCCCACTTCGGTGTTTCTTCGGTACAACGTGTTCGAGGGCGATGCGGAGCGAAACAACGCTGCCTTTGAAATGATCCAGTCCTATGTGCTGGCGTGGCCGCAATTGAAGGTTCTCAATCGCGACTCGATGACGGATTCCAACAACAAGTCCAAAAACCTGCGACTTGCACTGGATCACGGTTTTGAAATTCCAGAAACACTTGTCATGGGTGACTTAACGCCGCTGACGAATATCCCGGATCCACATAATCAGGCGATGAAACCGCTTGGCGGCGGTGCTCATACGGTTTCCGTTGGCGATATCTACCAAGACCTCGACAAGTTGGCTGGGTACGGGCCCCAATTTGTGCAAGAAAAGTTGGCTGGCGAAAACTTACGAGTCTTTTCGATTGGTGGTCGTCTGTTTTGTTTTCACCTGCAAACCGAATCGTTGGACTACCGCGACGATGCGGGGGTTGAAGTTGTGCAAATAGACGTCCCCGAAACGCTGAAAGCGGCAAGCATCGGATTGGCAAACCAAATTGCGCTTTGGATTTTCGCTGCCGACACGCAATGGATCAGCCCATATTCTTGGAAGTCAATTCGTTCCCGATGTTCGTCCGGTTTGACGATGCAGGGGAAAATTGTCTCGCCGATGCAGTGCTGGATTTTCTTTATGGCTAGAAGATCTCTGTTCTATCGTTGACTTATGTTTCGCAGTCACTTGCACCGTGAACGAGGGAAATCAGGTAGATTGGTAGGGAAACCTACCTAACCAAACGTCTCTGTTAGCCGAGTTCGCCAAAGTGAACCAACCAGAAACTGAAGTCTCGATGTTGCTTCAGCAAGTCAAGGAAGGCGACGAATCTGCACGCGAACAATTGTTCATCACGCTGCAATCGGAGCTTCGCGATATGGCCGGTGCTTTGATGCAACGCGAGCGACCTGATCACACCCTTCAAGCGACGGCGCTCGTCAACGAAGCCTGTTTAAAATTGCTGGATTCCAATGCATTTGGGAACGCATCGAATCGCCGTTACATGTTTGGAATGGCCAACCGTGCAATGCGTCAAATCCTGATCGACCACGCGCGACGCCGGAACACCAATAAGCGCGGGGGTGATCATCAGCGTGCATCATTGGACATTGTCTTGGACAATTTTGAAGCGAGCAACCAATGCCAGTTTGAGGATTTGGAAACTGCACTTTCCAGCCTTGAAAAGGACTCACCACGCCAACGTGAAGTTGTTGAACTACGTTTCTTTTCTGGTTTGTCGGTCGAAGAGGTCGCAGACGTGTTGGAAGTCAGTGTCGGTACGGTAGAACGCGATTGGAGATTGGCGCGCGCAAAGTTGTTTCAGCAATTGCGTTCGTGATCGATCGAGATCAATCGTAGTCATCATCGGTTGCGGCATTCAAAAAATCGCACGCAGTGTTAATAGAACTTGCCGCGCGGCCCAACGGTGCGCCCCTAATAAGAAAGGCAAAGTCGTGACATATCCGATGATGTTGGGCGGCTTGCCGGTTACGATAAATTGCGCTGGATGAGCGTGGGATCGCCGCCGCTTCGGTGTCTTGCAAGCGAGCAGCCACTGAATTTCTGACTGAAGATTTCGATTGATGACTGGCAAATTAATAATGTGGATGAATAGACTTGCGTATGGTTTCTTGCCGCTGCTTATTTTCAGTTTTTCTTGCTTGCACGCGGGTGCAGTTGATCTAAGCGGAACGTGGAAGGTTCGGCTTGACGAGCAGGATGTTGGCGAATCGGAATCCTGGTTTGATGAGGTGAAGGGCGTTCCAATCGAGTTGCCTGGGATCACTGGCGAAGCTGGGTTAGGCGAGCCGTTATCGCTGGAGCCTGCGTTGACCAAGGAAGTCTTCAAGCATTTGCATCAACGTCATAAGTACGTCGGTGCGGCTTGGTATGGTCGAGATTTCCAACTGGGTGATGACTGGAAACAGCTAGACGCGTCGTTAGTTCTGGAGCGTGCAATCTGGGAAACGACTGTTTGGATCAATGGGAAGAAAGTCGGATCCAGAAACTCACTTTGCGTACCACATCGATACTCGGTGACTGACTTCCTAAAACCGGGAAACAATCGCGTGGTTGTCCGTGTGGACAACCGACTGCAAGTGGATATCGGAAAACTAGGTCATGCCTACACCGATGAAACGCAAACAATTTGGAACGGGTTGATTGGAGCAATTGAGTTGACTCCAGAGCCGATGCCGCAATCGCAATCGATCCAGATTCAAGCTTTTCCACTGCGAGTCAAAGTGTCCGGTCCTGGGACATCGAGTCCCGGTAAGCTGCAGGTGATCGCCGAGCCGATTGGACACGGTGCACCCAAGTGGACCAAGACGATTGCTGTGCAGGCCAATGGTCAGGAAACGTTGATAGAAGTTCCCGAAGAAACCAAGGCATGGTCCGAATTCGATCCGGCACTTTACCGTGTGACGTGTCGTTTCCAGGGGATGGAATCAAGCATCGTGACCGGTTTTCGCGAAGTCAAAGCCCAAGGAACTAAGCTGCTGATCAACGGGACGCCTGCGTTTATGCGTGGAACCCTGGAATGTTGTATTTTCCCCAAGACCGGGTATCCACCCATGGATGCGAAGGGCTGGGACAAGGTCATGGGGACGCTAAAGGAGTACGGCTTGAATCATTTGCGATTCCATTCCTGGTGTCCGCCTGAAGCCGCGTTTGCATCAGCCGATCGTCATGGCATCTACCTGCAAGCGGAACTTCCCAATTGGTCGTTCAAAATGGGAAAGCTACCCAAGACCGATGCTTTTCTGATTGAAGAAGGCAGAAGAATCATCCGCGAATATGGTCACCACCCGTCGTTTGTGTTTTTCAGTCTCGGTAACGAACTCACCGGCAATTTCTGCTATTTAGACGGGATGATTCAAGAACTTCGTCAGCTTGCACCTCACCTGCTTTACACCAGCACCTCTTATTCGTTTTCCAAGCGAGGTGCTTTGCCCGGGCCCAAGGACGACTTTTTTATCTCGCAGAAAACCAAGACCGGTTGGGTGCGGGGGCAAGGGTTTTTGAATCAGACTTGGCCAACGACTGACAGCGATTACCTGCAAGGACTTCAGTGCTTGGACATCCCTTTGGTGACGCACGAGGTCGGGCAGTACAACGTGTATCCGAACTTGGCCGAATTGCCGAAGTATGACGGCAATTTGCGGGCACTGAACTACGAAGCGATTCAACAAGACTTGCAATCCAAGGGGCGATTAGATCAGGCTGCGTCCTACACGTTGAATTCAGGAAAACTAGCGGCAATTCTCTACAAAGAAGACATCGAACGAGCGCTACGAACCAAGGGACTCTCTGGCATTCAGCTGTTGGACCTCCACGATTTCCCCGGGCAGAGCACCGCAACGGTTGGATTGCTGGATTCGTTTTGGGACTCCAAAGGTGTGATTACAGCAGATCAATTTCGTCGCTTTTGTGCGCCCGTTGTTCCACTGATTCGAATGCCCAAGATGGCCTGGTCAGCGGGCGAGACGTTTGAAGCCAAAGTTGAAATCGCCAACTTTGGCCAATCTGTTTTGCAGGATGCCGAAGTTCAATGGAATGTGCAAAATGACACCGGCGGAACGATTGCGACTGGGACGATGCCTGGGCAGGACATCGCGATCGGAAATGGAAATCAAGTTGCCACGATTGAATTGCCGCTGCCTGCAATTAAGAGTGCGGTGCAGTGGAAGGTTACCGTAGCGATTGCGGGAACAGACTATGCCAACGATTGGGACTTCTGGGTCTATCCGAACTTCGAATCTGATGAGCAGACCCAGATCGATGATTCGGTCGTGGTTGTACGCAAATTTGGTAGGCCACTTTTCGACGCGTTAGCCGATGGACAGCGTGTCTTGTTCCTGCCCGAGCGTGAAGAGATCAAATCGCCGCTTGATGGTCGATTTATTCCCGTTTTCTGGAGCCCGTTGCACTTCCCCAATCAGCCCGGATCGCTGGGGACGGTGATTGATGCCGACCATCCGGTCTTTGCAGATTTCCCGACCTCCACGCATACCGATTGGCAGTGGTGGGAATTGTTGGCCACGTCGACCTCGATCAACGGATCGGAATTGGGAGACGAATTCACACCCATGATGCAGTTCATCGACAAGTACAACCGAAACGATCTTCCCGCAATTATTTGGGAGGCAAAAGTTGGCAAGGGTTCGCTGCTGGTGTGTTCGCTTGATGTGGAAAGCGAGCCCAAGAAACGCATCGTCGCAGCTCAGCTAAAGCGTTCTCTTTTGGCTTACATCAATAGCAGTCAGTTTGCTCCGACGCATCAGCTGGAACCCAAGCAATTGATCAAGTTATTTCAAACTCGTCCCTATCGCATTCGATTCGATGGTGGAACGAGTCATCCAGATTACCCCGTCACGAATTTAGATGACGGTGACCCTAAAACGATTTGGCACACCGATTGGCGTGACTCGTCGAATCAGTATCCCTACACGTTGACGATTGAACTATCACAACCACGAAAGATACAGGGGCTTGAGTATGTTCCTAGAAGTGGCAATCCGAATGGTCGAATCGATGGCTATCAAATTTCGACAAGCGTCGATGGGAAAGCTTGGTCTGCCATGAAAGACGTGACCGAAGCAGCAACGTCACTGATATTTGATCAACCTATAGCCGCCGCCTTTATTCGATTTGAGGCTCTTTCCGAGGTGAATGATCAGCCGAATTGCGCGATAGCAGAGCTGAAGCCAATCTTTGATGCGGGAACAACTTCCGTCGACGAATTAGGACTGATTGAAGGATTCAATTCAAAGACGGAAGAATAACGAAATGGATTTGAACTTGGTTAAGTCTGGAAATCTAGAACGAACGTTCGTGGTTGGATTGACTCACTTGGCGTTCGCAGGCTTCGTGTTCGTTTGCTGGGGTGCATTGTTGCCGACGGTCTCAGGTGCGAGCCCTTGTCGCGGGCTGAATTTGCCGCCGACTCAGGGGACCACGAATGCCGGAGCATTTCAAAGCGGAGTTTACCGATTTGATTATTCGCCGGAGTTTCTCAGGAAGATTTCTGTAAGCGGATTTACGCACATCCGTGTCCCCGTCAATATCGCGACGGCGAAAGATTCGCGGGCAATGCAGAAGATTGCTGCTTTGTTTGCGTCTGTTGAGGATCGCGGCATTCTATGCATGTTTGACACCAATCAAGATGGCGAAACGGGGCATGGTGATGGGAAACCAAACGACCTTATTGCTCTGGCGAGTGCTTGGCGGCAACTGCACCGACTATTCCGTCGAAAGCCAAACGTTGCCTACGAGATCTTTAATGAACCATTTGGCTATGCGAAGACAACGGACGGTCGTGATCAGTATCTGACGGATATGAAGACAATTATCCGGCGTGCCCGATTGCCAAGCCGACGGTGCATCATTGATGGAATGGGGTACGCCGATGACATCCAGTCCGTCGCTAAGGCAGGATGGCGAGGAGCGTTGGGATATCATTTCTATCCCAATTGGCTGCCCGAGCAAGACGCGTCGCGGGAAGCGTTTTCCAAGTTGATTTTGCAGCAGTGTTCCGGTATCGCGAACAAAGTTGTGATCACTGAATTTGGTACTCGTCTGGACTTTAACGAGGCAGACCAAACACCCTCTGGCGTCCCTGGAAAACTTGTTCACCATCACTCAGCACTTGCTGGATTGCGAGACGCTCTCCTATCCCTAAAAGCCAGCGATCACCCCATCAGCGGAACCTATCACTGGCATGGTTGGGACAACGGCGATTCATACAGCTATTGGGACACCAAAAATAGGTTAGGTGCATTGATGATCCGCAAAATTCAGGATGATTGCGATCCAAGTCGGTGACAGATGATTCAAGGCAAATCAGTTTTTCAAACTGGGCAATGTCGCTCGGCTCTCCCAGCCGAAATCGCTATCGGTTAGCAGAGCCGAGCGACAATCGGGAACAGTTTAAAGTGAAGATGTGATTGGCCCTGACAGATGATAAGTCGGGGACGACGTGGTGGTCATTCGCGGGTAAGATATCCACCTTGCTCTTGTTTCGTGAACACAGTCAACGAAAAGCCGCATGCCACCTGAAGTTCGTCGTGCCTTCCTGATCTTTGCTGGAATCGTCGCCGTTGCCATGGTGGTCTGGGCGAGTCGGTTTCAGCCGCTTCCGCCTGCGGATTTCAGTTTCCAAAACGGCACCGATCCCAAAACACTTGATCCGCACCGTGCGACGGGGCAACCTGAAAGCCGGATCATCTTCAACATTTTTGCTGGACTGTTGCAGTCCCTGCCTGATGGGCCACCTGACGTTGAAACTGGTGTTCAACCGATGTCGGCGCAACCGTCGATTGCGAAATCGTTCACAGTCAGCGATGACGGAAAGACCTACACTTTTAACTTGCGAGATGATGCCGTCTGGTCGGATGGTGTGCCAATCACCAGCGAAGACTTTCGTTGGACATGGACCCGGATGCTTCATCCCGAAACGCTTTGTCAGTACGCATTTCAGCTCTACCCATTGCCGCATGCCGAGGCTTACAACACGGGCTTGGTAAACATTGGCGACCGGGTGGAAGCCGAATTGTGGGATCGACCTGACGATGTGCCCGGTGGTGATTCGAGTGTTCAGAACTTCCCGCGTGGAACGATTCGCTATGGCACTCTGGTCAACATTATCAAGCCCGATGAACCGAAGTACCGCGAAACGATGTCGGATGACGCGATAGAAAAAGCGAAAGCTGCTTGGAAAGAAAATTGGGTTTACGTCATTGATGTTTGTGACGTTGCTGAAGACGGGACAGTCGATTGGGACAAGGTATCCCGCCAGGAAAGTTTTTGCGTCAACGCAGGAACCTCGCCAGTTTGTAAAGACGATACTCAAGCGATTCATCACGTGCTGGTCGCCTTTGACAAGCTAGAAGCGATCGAAACTCCTGATCCGTCCACATTGATCGTTCGGCTTAAGGCATCGGTTCCCTACTTTCCCGAATTGCTGGCTTATTATCCTACCTTTTTAGTCCCCAGGCATTGCATCGAAGAATTCGGCACGCCGCTTTGGACGAAGGACGATCACATTGTTTGCAACGGTCCTTACAAGATTGAAAAACGATTACTACGAGATCGAATTCGATTGCGTAAGAACGATCGCTACTTCGACGCTGACCAAGTTTCCATCGCAACGATTGATGCGATCAGCACCGAAAGCGGCAATACGGCGCTGAATATGTATGAGACTGGGCAACTGGAATGGGTGTATGATCCGCCGTCTTTGTTGCTGGACGAATTGCGAAATCGCGACGATTTTTACCCGGCACCCATGCTGTCCGTTTACTTCTATCGGATTAATGTGACGCGTCCGCCGATGGACGACGTTCGAGTGCGTCGCGCTGTTGCGATGGCGATTGACCGCGACCAGGTTGTTAACCAAATCACCAAAGCAGGCCAGATCCCTGCGTACCGTTTAGTTCCGCCCGGTATGGCGGGATATCAATCGCCCGAAGGATTCAAGCCTGACATCGGAGAAGCCCGGCGCTTGCTTGCCGAAGCCGGTTATCCCGGCGGGCGTGGGTTTCCGAAATTGACGCTGCTTTACAACACACAGGCGATGCATCGAGCGATCGCGGAAGTGTTGCAGCAACAACTTCTCAATTCGCTGAATATCAAAATCGAATTGCAGAATATGGAATGGGGCAGTTACTTGGACAAAGTCGAGCAGATGAATTACGACATCGCGCGTGCCGGGTGGATCGGGGACTTTGCTGATCCGACAACATTTTTGGATCTTTGGGTCACCGATGGAGCTCAGAATAGTACGGGATGGAGTAACAAGCGGTTTGACGAATTGCTCAAACAGGCTGGCTTGTCAGGAGACCAACCGGAGAAACGCATGCGTCTGTTGTCCGAAGCTGAACAAATTTGGATTGACGAAATGCCGGTCATTCCGATGTACTTCTACGTCTCGAAGAATTTGGTGAAGCCCAACGTCGATGGTTTCTTTCCGACACCTGAAGATCGACATCCTTTGCAATTGCTGCGTTTGAAGGAGGACAAAGAATGAGCGATGTGCTCTCTTTCATCGGCAAACGTCTGCTTTGGATGATCGCGACCTTGTGGTTGGTCTACACCGTCTCTTTTGTTCTGATGCGATTGGCACCGGGCGGACCGTTTAGCAGTGAACGCAAAGTGCCACCAGCGATCGAGCGTCAAATGGAGGCTCGCTACAACCTAGACGGTTCCTACCTCGAGCAGTACTTCGATTACCTGGGCGGGATCGTTACCAAAGGTGATCTGGGCTGGTCGCTGCGGTTAGAGGACTACAGCGTGAATGAGGTAATCGCGCAGGGCTTGCCGGTTTCAGCCTCGCTTGCAGTATTCGCATTGATCTTTGCGACCGTGTTGGGCGTGACAGCGGGCGTGATCTCGGCGGTTTATCGAGGCACGATCGCGGACACATCAATGATGGTCGCGGCGGTCGTCGGCATCGCGGTTCCTAATTTTGTGTTGGCCAGCGTTGCGATTTTGCTTTTTGTGTTTGGGCTAGAGATTTTTCCGGCGGCAGGTTGGGGCACATTGAAACAGGTCTTGTTGCCCGCAATTTGCTTGGGGGCTCCCGTCGCGGCCTACATCGCCCGTTTAGCGCGCACGGGAATGCTTGAATCGCTATCGCGTGAACATGTCCGCACCGCGATCGCGAAAGGATTGCCCAAGTCGGCGGTCATTTTTAAACATGTTTTACCGGGTGCGATGTTGCCCGTGGTCTCGTACTTGGGACCGGCAACCGCTCGTGTCTTGACCGGTTCGCTTGTCTTGGAACAGATCTTTGCTCTGCCCGGTATCGGAAGCCACTTCATCAACGCCGCCCTTCAGCGTGATTACACCTTGGCCATGGGCATGGTGCTGACTTACACCGTGATTTTGTTTGTGATGAACAGCATTGTCGATTTGTCTTACGCGATCATCGATCCGCGGGTGAAATTGCAATGAGTAAGTCATTTGAAAAAGGGTTATCTGATCACGATCCATCGGAACAGTCGCAGCTGGAAAAGCTTCTTGATGAATCGCAGCAGATTCAGGGAGTTTCACTTTGGCAAGACGCATGGCGTCGGTTGAAACGAAATCACGTCGCGTATCGTTCCCTGCACATGCTGATTGGTTTGGCATTATTGGCCATTCTGACGCCGTTGATTCCATTGCAATCTCCCATCGACAAGGATCTAAACGATCGTCAGTTCTTGCCACCGACGCTGGAGCAGTCCAGCATGGGGTCGCGAGTCGGTTTGAAGTTCAAGGACGGTCAGTTGACCGCTCAATTGCAAAGGGTTGAATCGCAGATCGCTGATCTTAGAACTGAACTTGCGACGGTGTCGACTGAAGAGGCTCGCAACGAGATTGAACAAGCGATCAAGCAGAAGCAGACCGTCAGCCATCCTTTTAACCAGTTGTGGCATAACCTTGGATCGATTTCTTGGGCGATGTGTCGAGCGCGAGTTGCCATTTTTGGCGACTATGCGATCCCATCGATTTGCGGGACCGACCAATTGGGACGCGATGTTCTGTCGCGAATCATGTGGGGTGCCCGTGTCTCGTTAACCGTCGGGATTGTGGCAACGCTTGTGAGCCTGCTTATTGGTGTCAGCTATGGCGCGATCGCAGGTTACTTTGGCGGCTGGATCGATGCGGTGATGATGCGGATTGTTGATACGCTGTATTCAGTTCCGTTCATTTTTGTCGTCATCTTCATCATGACTTTCCTGGGCGAAGACAGTGTTAAAAAACAACTGGAACAGATTGGTGTTAATCAGTTGACCGTGTTCTATCTGATCATTGGTGCGATCTATTGGCTGACCATGTCGCGTGTCGTTCGCGGGCAAGTATTGTCACTTAAAAACGAGCAATTCGTAGAAGCCGCACGAACGATCGGTGCGTCGCCAGCTCGGATTGTGTTTCGACATTTGGTGCCAAACGTTCTGGGCGTTGTCATCGTTTACCTGACCCTGACCATCCCCGCGGTGATGTTGTTTGAGGCATTTCTTTCGTTTTTGGGGTTGGGTGTATCGCCGCCGGATGTTTCATGGGGTCTGTTGCTCAAAGACGGTGTCGACGCGCTTTCCAGCGTCAAGTTGTTTTGGTGGATGGTGGTCTTTCCAGGCGCAGCATTAGCGCTGACATTGTTTGCGCTGAACTTCTTGGGCGACGGTCTGCGTGACGCACTCGATCCCAAAATGAAGAACAAAGATTAATCGCATGACTGATCCGCTTCTATCTGTTAATAATTTGAATGTGTCCTTTCGCACCGACGAGGGCCTGGTGCGAGCGGTTCGTGGAGTCTCGTTTGATGTGGCCAAAGGGGAAACCGTCGGGATCGTGGGCGAATCGGGCAGCGGAAAAAGCGTGACCAATCTTGCGATGATGGGATTAGTCCCGATGCCGCCGGGTAAGATTGAAGCGGGGACGGCAATGTTTGGTGACAAAGATTTGCTGCGATCAAGCGAATCTGAATTGCGCAAGATTCGTGGACGTCGGATCGCGATGATCTTTCAGGATCCGATGACGGCTCTAAATCCGTTGATGACCATCGAACAACAATTGACTGAAGCCCCGCGATTGCATCTTGGTATGTCTCGCAAAGAAGCCAGAAAACGTGCTGCCGAAATGTTGGACTTGGTCGGAATCGCGTCGCCAGAGAAACGTTTGCGGGATTACCCGCATCAGTTTAGCGGTGGCATGCGGCAACGCGTGATGATCGCGATGGCGCTTTCTTGCGAACCTGATTTACTAATTGCTGACGAACCGACCACGGCGCTGGACGTTACCATTCAGGCACAGATTTTAGACCTGCTTTCGGATCTGCAAAAACGCAAAGGAACCAGTATTATCTTGATCACTCATGACCTTGGCGTGGTGGCCGGACATTGTGATCGAGTGTTGGTGATGTACGCGGGACGCGTGGTAGAGAAAGCTGGCATCGACGAACTATTTGCATCGCCCAAACATCCCTACACATCGGGACTGCTGGAATCGCTCCCTCGATTCGATGAAGCCGGTCAAGATCGACTGTTAGCGATTGCTGGCCAACCACCGGACATGACCAAGGTTCCCAATGGTTGCTCGTTCCGACCACGGTGTCCCTACGCGACGGAGCAGTGCCGCGAGATTGATCCACCGTTGCGCCAGCTTTCACCCGCTCGGCAATCGGCCTGCCTGCTAGATATCGACACCGCTGATCGGCATCCTTCGATCGCGGACAATGTCGAAGGAGGGTCATTGTGAGTGAATCTGATATCCCACTATTGGACGTCAAGAATCTACAGGTTTACTTTCCGTTTTCGCGTGGCTCGCTGCTAAGACCCGAACATGGATTCATTCGCGCGGTGGACGGTTTGACCTTTCAAATTCGTGAAGGTGAAACACTTGGGTTAGTCGGCGAATCTGGCTGCGGTAAATCAACAACCGCTCGCGCTATCGTTGGCTTGGCTAAACCGACTTCGGGAACGATCCATTTGCAAGGACAGTCGATCGGCGGTTTGTCGGATCGCTCGATGTTGCCGTATCGCCGAGTGGTTCAAATGGTGTTCCAAGATCCATTTGCGTCACTGAACCCACGGATGACCGTTGGCGGAATCATTGGGGAACCGATGAAGGTTCATCGATTGGCATCAGCAAAAGATCGCAAGTTGGAAGTGCTGCGGTTGATGGAATTGGTGGGATTGAACCCTCGATTTCTAAATCGTTATCCACACGAATTTAGCGGTGGGCAACGACAACGAATTGGGATTGCCAGAGCATTGGCAGTGGATCCTAAGCTGATTCTCTGTGATGAACCGGTTTCAGCATTGGATGTCTCGATCCAGGCTCAGATCATTAATCTGATGATGGATTTGCAACAGAAACTGGGGCTTTCGTATCTGTTCATCGCGCATGATTTGAGTGTGGTTCGTCACATCGCGACGCGAGTGGGTGTGATGTATTTGGGACGTATTGTTGAATTGGCAGATGCGGCCGACTTGTATGCAAACCCAATGCATCCCTACACCGAAGCGCTTTTGTCAGCGGTTCCGGTTCCCGACCCAGTACTATCCCGTACCCGATCACGCATCATGTTAGAGGGCGAAGTGCCGTCACCTGATCGGCATTACCCGGGATGCAATTTCCAAGAACGTTGCCCGATCGCGGTGGAACGTTGTTTGAGCGAGCGACCGGAATTGGTCGCGATCGGCCAACGACCGTCTCATCAGGCATCCTGTTTAGTGCGACAAAGTGAATAGCATTATGAAAGATCGTTCCATCGTCTGGTTCCGCAACGATCTTCGACTACACGACCATCGGGCACTCACGACAGCGATTCAAACCAGCAGTGCTGTCGCGTGCATCTACGTTGTTGACCCGCGTTTATTTTCCAAAACGTCCTTTGGTTTTGATCGCATCGGGCCGCATCGTTTGAAGTTCTTGCGAGAATGTTTGCTGGATCTCGGCGAGAGCTTGAAGGATATGGGGGCGACTCTGATCGTTTTGCAGGGCAGGGCAGAAGACGTCTTGCCGGAGGCCGCCAAGGCGATTGGTGCTGGCCAAGTCTACGCCCATCGCGAATACGCGAGCGAGGAAATGGGAATAGAAGAACAGGTCCGACGATCGTTGGAAAAGATCGATGTGTCGTTGGAAATGTCCTCCGCTAACACCTTGTATGAAATCAAAGATCTGCCATTTCAGATTGAAGATCTTCCGGAGCTGTTTACCAAGTTCCGGCGAAAGGTCGAAGCGTCCAGCCCCATCCGGCCACCGCTCGCGACGCCTCAAACTATTCCCAAGCTTGGTCCAGATGCACTTGCAAAGCTAAACAGGATTGCGATCGATCAGGTCGAATGCTTGCGGGGCAATGAGGTCGTTGAAGACGACCGAGCCGTGATGTTCTTTCGCGGCGGCGAAACCGAGGGACTGCGTCGCATCAAGGAATACTTTTGGATTGCCGACTGTTTAAAGGATTACAAAGAGACCCGAAACGGCATGTTGGGCGCGAACTACTCGTCAAAGTTTTCTCCTTGGCTGGCACTGGGGTGTTTGTCGCCACGTCAGATTCACGCCGAAGTTTGTCGCTACGAAGAAGAGCGGATTAAGAATGATTCTACCTATTGGATGATTTTTGAATTGCTATGGCGAGATTACTTTGCATGGATCACGCTGAAACACGGTTGCCGTCTGTTTCAAGTCGAAGGACTGCGCGGTCAGTCGATTCCATGGAAGCATGATGCTGATCTGTTTGATCGTTGGCGAGAAGGAACAACGGGATTTCCATTGATCGATGCCAACATGCGAGAGCTCGCCGCGACGGGATTCATGAGCAACCGCGGACGTCAGAACGTCGCAAGCTTTCTAACCAAGAATCTTGGCATTGATTGGCGCATGGGGGCCGAGTGGTTTGAATCAATGTTGATCGATTACGACCCGTGCAGCAACTACGGAAACTGGAATTACGTTGCCGGTGTTGGAAACGATGCACGTCAATTCCGCTGGTTCAATACCGTCAAACAGTCGAAAAATTACGACCCCGATGGAGCCTACGTTCGTCACTGGTTGCCTGAGCTGGCAACCGTATCGTCCGAACAAATTCACTGCCCTTGGGAAATCGACCAAGCCAAGCAAAAAGAGCTTGGCATTGATTATCCGTCACCGATTGTGGATCTGTTTAAATCGGCCGAGCAAAATCAAGCGTTGCATGAAGCTGCTGATTCCGCATCATAGCAACGATCGCTTAGGCAACGTAGCGATCTAGCAATCGCTTTGCTGCGTCACGGCCTCCCCAGCCAAATGCGATCGCCGTGGCCAAGCCAAGTCCACCAAGCAGGGTGCCGAAGGCTAGGTTAACAATCGAGGTCGACAAACCCATTCGTTCTAGGCCCATCGCACCGGCCATGAAAATGATTGCCATGCGTGCGACCAGAGCCAACTTATCGGAGCTTTGCAGACCCGAATCTGCGATAAAGCCGGCTGCAACATTTGCCAGGTAGATCCCAAGCCCAATGATGACCAAACCTAATAAGACTTGCGTGCCGAATTCAATAATTTGTTCCAGGTGAACGCTAAGCATTTCCAATCCCATCATCGGCAAAGCCTGTGTCGTGGCCAATAGCATGATGATGACGGTGATCGCCTTTCCAGCGTACTGCGATGGCGTTGATTTTGCTTCGGCGGCTTTGGTCAGACCTAATCGAACCGGTAGCTCGTTAAATCCAACGCCAGATAGGACGTCTTCGACCACGTCTGCTACCAACTTTGCAATGAAGAACGAGATCGCAAGTACCACAGCACCACCAATCAACCCGGGGATTGCAGCGGTGATCCGTTCCAGCACGACGCTTGCCGGTTGGGTGACCGCATCAATGTCCAGAGTGTTCAAGGCGGCGACGATCATCGGGAACAGGACCGTTGCATAGGCGATCACGCCGACGATCCCTGACAGCTTGGTGCCACCATCAGCGGAAACCAAACCAACCTTCGCGCCCAGGCGATCTGCACCGAACGAGGCCGCTAGATTGGTGATGACCTGCCGAATAATTTTTGCGACTAAGAATCCCACAGCTAAGATCAAGCCAGCGCCCAACAGGTTAGGCAAATAGCCCAACGCTTTTTCAAACATTCCCTGGATTGGTTCAAGCAACCCAGGCATTTGAAGAGCGCCTAGGATTGCGGGCAGAAACAAAAACAGCACCAGCCAATAAACAGCTTCGGGAAGCGTTTGTGAGAGCTGCACGTCCGATGCGGATTGGCCATGGCTCGCTGCGATGCTGGTGCCTTGCGCGGGTGCAAGATTTTGTTCTGAGTTAAGATCGGTTGGAGCCGAACTTTCTGCCATCAATTGGGGATCAACTTCGATCGGCTGGCTACCCAGATCAGCAACATCCAGTTCCTGATCCAAAGTATCGGAATCCAAGTCAATCGGATCGGGCACGGTGGGCGAGTTGACGGCATTGGGCTGAAGTGCACGCTTTGAAAAAGCAGTTGCATCGCTGGTCACGCTGGAAACGTCTTGTCCGATTGCCGCTAGGCGACCATCAATGTTGATCGCTTCTAGGCCGCGACGTGAAGCCAGACGTCCAACCGTCGCCAAACCCCAACCAATCAATGCCAGCACGATCGCACTGATCGCACGCGGTGCGAAAGTGAAGATTCGATTGAGAAACGCACTGAGTGGCTCGGAGACAACTGGCAAATCAAGCACGTTGAAGAAAGTGACCAGCACAAACAGCATCGCGATGTAAAAGACGATTTTGCCGATCACTCGCGACATGTCTGTCTTTGGACTCGCGCCAAGCCATCCCGCCATGCGGCGATCAATCCCGGTTCGGCTGATCGCCAAACGAACCACGCGAGCAATGATGTGCGCGATAATCCAACCAATGATCAATACGCCTATGGCCGACGCTATGTTGGGAAGGTATTGACCGACTTGTTGCGAGATGCCTTGGACAATTTCGTTCATGTTTCTCTTTCTATCTATTGGTTCTTACTGGTTGGTAAATGTTCATCAACAGCGGAAATGGGTCACAATTGGGGCCACATCGTTTTACCGCTCTGTTGCTAGGGGATTATTTCGCCAGCTCACGAGCGATCGCCCGATCCTCAGGAATCAGTTTGCTAAGAGGCACGCGAAATGTTTTTCCGCGGGTTGAAAGCAGCACGACGTCACCTTGCAAGCCCTCGAACTTTGCAGGAACAACTTTCCCGCTAATCGATCGCCACCTGCGTTGTAGGTCAGGCTTTGGTGAAGCCGTCGGTGTCGATTTTTCTTTGGTCGAGCCAGCAATCGACATTTGTTTCATCGCTACGATCTGTTGCTCCATTTTTTGAAGTCTGGACCTAGCGGATCGCAACTGATCAGCCTGAGTCGTTGCTTGTTCTTGCAAGCTCTGCATTTCACTCTGAAGCTGTTGCTTCTGGTTACTGAGTAACTGCTTTTGTTCACTGAGCTGTTGTTTTTGTTTACTGAGTAACGCGTTATCGGTCGTCATTTGGTCCAGCCGCTCCGATGCAAGTTCTTGCTCCGCAAAAAGCTTCTCGTTCTCACGGGCCAATCGATCACGTTCAACGATCAATCGATCTTGATGCTCAACTGATTCGAGATCGGCACTATCGCTAGCTTCCATCGCGACTGAAGCAGACGCAACTGAACTTGACGAGGCCATGTCCTCGGGCGGGTTTGCCGCTGTTGAAGAAGGCTCAGGCAAAGACAGGCCGGTAGTGGTGACCTGCGCCGACGGAAACGATTCCGCCGTGTTCCCAGCGGGGTACTGCCCAACGACCCAATGCCCTGCGGCCCAAACCGGCAAAAGTATCAACAGCAATACGAGAACCAAAAGCCCCATTACCCGACCCGTACGATTTCGAATCATCATTCTTACTCTCCCCCGAAATATCTCGCGTTCAGCTTGGCCGCAGTTGTGGTGGACAAATTAGCACACTGAACGCCCGTGGTAAAGCAGGGGGTCTAGGGGGATGGGGCAGATCAGTTTTTCAGGCTGGGCAATGTCGCTCGGCTCTCCGCGCCGACAGCGCTATCGGCTCGGAGAGCC
>CAYVAN010000083.1:14775-18970 GCA_964449225.1 uncultured Rhodopirellula sp. | reverse complement strand
GCTACGGCCGCGACGCGATTTGTTCTGCGGGAATCAGCTTCATGTAGCTCATCAAGTCGCTGATCTCGGTCATCTTTAAATTGTCCAGCAATCCGCTTGGCATAATGCTGCTGGTGCTGGGCAAAATTTGATCCACTTCGGATTCGTTGACCATTGTCACTTGATTGTTTGCGTCTCGAATTTCGATTGATTCGCTGCCGCTCTGGCTCACCATGCCGACCAAAATTCGGCCGTCAAGGGTCAACACCTTTTTGCTGGCGTACCGATCACTAACGACATGCGAGGGATATAGAATCGCTTCAAGAACTTCGCGTTTGCTAAGACGCCGTGACAGACTACTTAGGCTGGGACCAACCGAAGATCCGACATCGCCGAACCGATGGCAAGATGCACATTGGGCCTTGGCGTAAACGGTCTTACCATGAACGGGATCGCCAAAGCGACCTTCAGTGCTATCCAGGTAACCCACCAATTGATCAAAGTCCCATCGCGACTCTTCCGCCTTGGGGAGTTCCGCAGGACGGCGATCAGGATAAGTCTTGGCGTACCATTTCTGCCAGGACTTCATCGACCGCTTGGCACCCTCGGGTCGCTGCATCCCGGTCCAATGTTCCAGCAGTTTTTCTACATTCTCAAAACTGCTTTTGCCGGTGCCCGTTTTGCCAGCTCTCAGCGGATCCGCCTCAGCACGCAGTCCGACAAGAATCAATTGACGCAGAGCCATTGGGTCATCGGTCGCGATTTGAACACCCGATAAAGCACGAATGACTTCATCGGCGGTTTGTTCATCCAAGACATTCAGGCTTCGCACTAGGTAATCCCAGTTTTCGCCATCTGGATTTTGAGCGAGTGCCATGGCGATCACCGCGCGGCGTTCGGGCTCGCTTCGCCAAAGCTTACGCAGATAGGCACCTGACTTTTCATCGGTCGCGGTTGCCAACATGGCGATAACGCCTGTCCGAAGTCTTCGCTGTAGATCACCCGGACGCGGATCATCGGCAACGGATCGATCGAGTGTTCGCAGCAGCTCGGCTGTTTTTGCATCAACGGGTCGTGGCAATTTGTAGATCGCCGCCAAAGCCGCGTTACGCCAAACGGATCCCTGTTCCAAGATCGCTTGCACGTCTTCCTGAGACAAGGATTTTGCGAAATCACGCGTGACCGCCATCAAGTACATCGACAACGAACCGGTGGACGCGGCATTTGCAGTGTTTTCATAGTATTTCAGGATCTGGAATCGTTGCTTCGCAGTCCAATCGTGAGAAATGAACTGCAAGCACATGGCAACGAGTGTGCGATCGATCGTCGGATTTTGAGAATCGTTGATGTAATCCAGCGCACGTTCGGCAACACTGTCGGCTTGCAGGTAAGCACACAAACGAATCACTTCATGATTCATGCGATGATCGCCCGCTGGGAATTCGGCGGCAATCTGGTCACGCAGGTAGGTCACTTTATCGGGGTTGATTTTGCCACGGTGAAGCGCCACTTGGCACAAACGAAGCGTGTCAACAAAGTCGGCGTCGCTGAGGAAGTCAGCCATCAACTCGCTGGCCCGCTCGATGACCGACAAACAAGTTGCTTCGGTGGTGTTAGCATTGACCAAAGCCAACATGCCAACGATTGCGACTCGCGGTTCAGGACTTGCAATCACTTCGCCACGCCAAATCTGCGTTGGGATTCGTTCTAGAACTCGACGTGCGACAAATGCCAACGTTCGATCATCGTCACCAAGCAGCGGTAGAAGCTCGTCGGCGGTTTTTGGGATTTGTCCACTGCGAAGCATCGCTTCACAGGCAGCCCGTTGAACCGCTTTGTTGCTATCCTTCAAAAGCTCGACCAATCGCTTGGCGCTGCGATCGCCCGGGTGCAGTCCCATCAAGCGTGCGGCACGACCTCGGACGGCTTCGTTGGGAGCTCGGCTGAGTTCAATGATTAAGTCTTCGCTTGGCACAGGTCCAAATAGCTGCATCAAATCCATCGCTCGGGTGCGATAGTGTGATGGGTTGTCGTTACTGTACGCGACACCAGCAACCAGTTGGCCCCATTTGTCGCCTAGCTCTCGTTTAATTGACGCGACTTCTTGTCTTGCCCAAGCAGATTCAAGTTGTGGCTGACGGATCGCAGCGGCGATTCCGACGCCCAGGTTCTTCATGCGATCAGGAATGTCGCCCTTATAGACAACGCGATAAACACCACCTGCGGTACCGCGACCACCGGTGCAAAAATACATCGCTCCGTCCGGCCCGACGGCAAGGTCAGTTACGTTAAGCGGTTGTCCTTTTAGAAACACTTCGCTGTTGGCGGTGTATCCGCTGCCATTGGGTTTCAGTCGCACGTTTAGGATGCGACCCTCGGACCAATCCGCCAAGAACAGTGAATTGTGATAACGAACGGGGAACATGTAATGTTCGTAACAAAGGGCACCCGTGGGGCTGCCACGACCGGTGTCCAACAAATCGGGCAAACGATCAACGTAGTAAGATGGCCACTTTGCCCAACCCGGACGCCATCCAAATTCAGCCGCTTCGGTCACGTCAAATAACGCGGTGGGGCGGAACCAAGCGGTATCCACGTCGGCTTCCATATCAGCATCGTGAACAAACATGCCGCCCGATGGATGAAAGACCAAGTCATAGGCGTTGCGAATCCCGCCGGCGACACGTTCAACGACGGTTCCATCAATGTTGGTTCGGATCACGGTGCCGCCGGGTGCTTTGACGCCACGGCCGTGTCCGGATGGATCTTCATAACGAGGCAACAAGTCACCCTCGTAGGAATCGATCAGTGTTTCCCCGGGACCGGCTTCGGCATCAGCTTCGACGAAACTGCCCAGGACGACATAGATCATCCCATCTGGACCAAGTCGCAATCCGTGTGCTCCGTGTTCGCCGGGTTGTCCTTTGAATTTGACGATCGCTTTTACTTTCTCAAGCGACCCATTTCGATCTGCGTCAGTTAAACGATAAAGCGCGCTGCCTTCGGGGCCTTCGCCGGTGACAAAGACTTCACCGTTGAGCGCCAAAATGCCTTGACATGAATTAACTTTGTCACAATAGGTCCGAACGGTTTCCGGGATGCCGTCATCGTCTTTGTCAAACACCATCAACAGCGGTCCACCTTCTTGAGAGACGATGATGTGACCGAATTCGTTGAAGTCCATCGCCAAGACGCTGCCGACTTTGGCATCGTCGAGGACTCGTTGAACACCAAACCCTTTTTGAATCTGAAAACGCTCGCGTTGTTCGACTTCTTTTTCAACCGCAGTGTCTCCGGCTTTTGGTGCCTCAGTGCTTTGGTTAGACGCAACGGTTGGGAGTTGTGACTTTGGTTTTAGAGCTTTTGGCGGTGCTGGCGGCTGTGTGTTTGCGACCGGTTCTTGCCGATCCCACGGCGCGGTGTCGCCCAGCTTTCCGTACGATGCGGCTTTACCCCACAAACGATCATTGAAAACAATGGTTTGCCACATCGCCATTTTGTCGGTGGTTGTTTTCCAAGATGGATCCGTACTAAAGGTGTACCACTTCGATTGGCCTTTGCCTTTTTGAACATTGGGTTTGACCGAAACCCGTGCAGCCAATGCGGCTGTCTTACCGCCAGAGTTGATCACCTTGATCGCGACGACGTTGCGTCCGACTTCCAAGCGATCTGAAATATCGTATTGCTGTAATTGGCGAGCCGTTTTGCCGCGGCCAATTAATTCCTCGTTCAGGTAGAGTTCGTATTGATCATCCGCAGCGATCTCAATTAGCCCTTCGCCAGGCGTGCGAAGGTTGATTGATTTGCGGAAATAGCAGGTCTCGCCGGCTGGGATCGGCTTGCTAAGCGAGCTGCCGGTGGCCCAAATCCACTGAGCCTCCGCCGAGGTTGCTTTTCGGGGTTGGCCGACCAATGACAGCAGCACAATGACTGCTAAAACGGGCAAGCGGGACGCAGGCAAACCAGAAAGAGACGGGTAAAAACGCGTCAATAACAGCGATGGGCGAAGGCCTTCCATGGCACAATCAATCGATAAAAAGGGAGCGTTTCAATGAACGCCAAGGAACCTATCGATTTTGCCACGCTCCTGGCAAGATTGATTTTACATTGGCCAATCGACAATCGAAGTCCCCCACGAAGTCAGGGCAAATCAGTTTTTCAAGCTGAGCAAGGTCGCTCGGCTCTCCGAGCCGACAGCGCAATCGGCTCGGAGAGC
>CAYVAN010000083.1:0-14765 GCA_964449225.1 uncultured Rhodopirellula sp. | reverse complement strand
TTCAGCCCCGCGACAATGGGGAACACTCCAAAGTGAAAAAGTGATTGGCCCTGCCCCACGAAGTCTCACCCGTAGCGACTGAACCGATGTGCCTTTAAAAAAGAGGTTGGGCGGAGACGTTTCGGCCCTGGATTTTCATTTGATGTGATTTGGGCTACGGCCTGAGCTTTGAATTTGAGGTTGGAACAATGAAGTGGCGTGGACGACGACAGAGTGAAAATGTGGTGGACCGTCGCGGCGTTTCTGGCCGCACCGTTGCCGGTGGTGGGATCGGCGTCCTGCTAATCGCATTGTTAATTGGTTTTTTGGGCGGTGACCCTCGCCAATTTATGCAGCAAGCTCAGCAGCAAAAAGCGGCTCCCCAAGCGGGTGCTGGCGGTCCGCTATCTGCGAAAGATAAAGAACGGGGCGAGTTCGTCTCCACCGTCCTGGCCGATACAGAAACCGTTTGGACCGATCTCTTTCAGAAGAGCAACCTGCGCTACGAGAAACCTAGGCTAGAATTGTTTTCCGGTCAGACTCAATCGGCTTGCGGATCGGCAACAGCTGCGTCGGGACCATTCTATTGCCCGGCTGACAAAAAAGTTTACCTCGACACGACCTTCTTTGATCAACTGGCTCTTCAGCTTGGTGCCCCCGGTGATTTCGCCCAAGCTTACGTGGTCGCTCATGAAGTCGGCCATCATGTTCAGAACTTGCTAGGGAAAACTGACGAGATGGATAAGCTGCGCCGGCGTGTCCCCCAAGTCGAATACAATCGTTATTCAGTGATGCTTGAATTACAGGCTGATTTCTATGCTGGCGTGATGTTTCATCACGCACAAAAGCGTTTCAATATTTTGGAACAAGGCGACATCGAAGAAGGTCTACGTGCCGCGTCAGCGATCGGTGACGACAAGCTTCAAAAGCGTTCGCGTGGGCAAGCGAACCAAGAAAGTTTCACACACGGTACAAGCGAGCAACGCGTCCGTTGGTTCATGAAGGGGTTGCAGACAGGCGACCCCAGCCAGGGCGATACCTTTCGCGCCGCCCAGCTATAAGCAGAATGGCCCGTATAAGCAGAATGGCCCGGGCGACAGCGTCACCGCCGGTGCTTTGCTTGGTCGCAATGTCACGCAAGACAAGCCATTCGCAATCCTGCGAATAGTTTTGATACCCAAGTCATCAATCCTCATCGCACCATCTAATTTGGTCGCGGGAACTTCTATGAATTGAGCTGGAGATTTGTTCTCTCCAGCCGATTTCACCCCAGTACGTCATGGGCTTTTTGGCCCCTGTGCAGGTGGTGGAGCGGTCTGCAATCGATACAACCTGCACTCTTGGTAAAGTTGATCCGGTTCCCCGATTGATTTCGTTTGGTGAACAAATTTCTCTAGCATGCCATTCTTCGCTAACTAATTTCGCGTGGAAACACCTTTGTTTCCCTGGGCAATCGTCGATGTGATGATCGCCCCAACGCACCTCTAGAGGATTTCACCTGTGAAGAAGCTGTTCTTTTCTCTTTCGATCGCAGCGGCAACCGTCTGCGGCGGAGCCCAAGTTTACGCTCAGTGCTGCGGCACTCCTGCTCCTGCCGCGGAAGGCTGCGGATGCGGCGAAGCTGGCAGTATCGTCGGTGCCACCGTCGTCGGTCACGGCGAAGCCATTGCTTCGGGCGCTGGCTGTGGCCCAGCCATGACAACCAAGACAATCATGGTTCCCCAACAAGTCACCGAAACCAAAATGGTAACCGTGACTGAAAACAAACAAGAAACGCGTCAGCGTTCTTACACCGTGATGAAGAGCGTTCCACGCACCGAAACACGTACACGCACTGTAACCAAGCAAGTGCCTCGCCAAGTCACCAAAACTCAGTCGTACACCGAAATGGTGCCAACGACACAAGTCCAAAACTACACCGTCAACGTTCCTGTCACGACGCAAGTCCAAGAGTCGTACACCGTCATGGTCCCTAAGACCAGCACGGTTGAAGAAGCTTACACTGTTCGCGTTCCAGTTCGCACTCAAGTGCAAGTACCCTACACGGTCAACGTGCCATACTGCGAAACTGCAACACGCAACTACACCGTGCAAGTTCCTTACACCGAAATGGTCGAAAAGTCCTACTCGGTTTGCGTTCCCTACACAGAGAACATCGAACAAACTTATAGCGTAAAAGTTCCTTACACAGAGCAAGTTGCACAAACTTACTCGGTCAAGGTTCCTTACACAGAAACGACGGAGCAAAGCTACACCGTCAACGTTCCTTACACCGAAACCTTGACTGCAACAAAAACAGTTTGCCAAAAGGTTCCTGTAACGAAGACTCGCACCGTGTCTAAAGACATGGGCAGTTACCAATGCGTCACCGAAGAAGTTCCCGCAGCTAGCAGCTGTGGATCATCGAACTGCGGTTTATCGAACTGCGGTGGCTGCGGATCCTGTGGCGGATGCAGCAACAGCTGTGGATGCGGCGACAGCTGTGGCGGATGTGCACCAGCAACGCGTACGATCACCAAGAAAGTTTGGGTTCCCAACGTTGTCTGCCAAGAAGTGCCTTACACCGTGTACACCACGCAAAAGGTTCAACAGCCCTACACTTACACCGTCACCAAGACTCGCTGCGAAACTCGCACCCGTCCTGTTTCGGTTACCAAGTACCGTACCGAGAACAAGACTCGTATGGTTTCGATCAACAAGTGCCGCATGGAAACTCGCACCAAGAGCGTTCCTGTGACTCGCATGCGTCAAGAAACTCGCGTCAAGCAAGTTCCTGTTCGCCGTTGTCGCACCGAGACTCGTACTCAAGAGTACAAAGTCACCAAGATGCGTGCTGAACAACGTACTCGCACCGAGTTCCGAACCAGCTACGTGAACGAAACTCGCACTCGCAGCAAGCAAGTTTGCACGCAAGTCGCTGAGACTCGCACACGCATGGTTCCAAAGACTTCGATGACAACTGAAACTCGTCAACGCAATGTCACCATCATGGTGCCACAGCAAAAGACTCGTCAGTACACCGTCACCGAGTTTGATACCGTCAGCGAAGAAGTTCCTTACAGCGTGACCGTTGTGGACCAAGTTCCAGAAACCAAGACCGAAAACTACACGGTTTGCGTTCCTGTTCAGGTTCAAAAGGAAGTTCAAGTCACCAAGACCATCATGGTCCCACAAACCATCGAAGTTCCAGCAGCAAGCGGCTGCGGAGCCGCTTCGGCAAACGGTTGTGGCTCAGCCAGCGATTCAGGTTGCGGCTGCGGTGCAGCACCAGCCCCATCATGTGGCTGCGGTTGCTAATCCCAACCAACAATGACTATTGATAATGAAACGCCGGCGGCCCATTCGGATCGTCGGCGTTTTTCATTTCGAACGATGTAGACCGAATAGACGTCCGGACTGACTTTGCTGGTTAACTTCGACGTCTACGAATGATCGAACCAGCAGATGCAACGCCTAATAACGCCAGCAAAGATGATGGCTCTGGAACTGCTGCTACGGTAATTGACGCAATTCTCGCTGCGGCGGAATTATCAGCCGCCGAGAAAGAAACAGAAATATCTTGCCCTGCAGCGATTACCAAACCCGAAAAAGGGTCTGTTGAAATATCACTTCCATCGGTGTTCGAATTAGTAAACATAAAGCTGCTACCAGCGATCGAGAATGTGAATGTATCTAACGCTGTCCCACCATCAAGCGAGTCAAAGTCGATGCTATCGACGACAACCGGAGTACCAAAGTCGAAAACCCAAGTTTCATCGAAGTTAAAGTTGCTTTGCTCGGTCCCGGACCCAAAATTTGAACTAAAGCTACTGGCGCTTATCGTCGGATTGTCTATGCCAAGTCCATCAGGCGAAAGAATATTGGTTTGTCCGCCTGAACTAGTGATTGCTCCAATTGTTGGTGCGTTGCTAAGGTCGGGATAGCTGAAGCTGACATTGCTGAGCACGATGCCGTCTTCCGTCATAGAAACACCAGCGCCAGAGCCATCTAATGGCCCGTTATTGACGAAGTTGAATGTTGTTGCTGCTTGGATGAAACTTGTGGATCCAAACAAAATTACAAAGGCCGCTACCAATCTGAAATTTCTCATCTGTGTCACTCTAAGTTGAAGGAACAAACGAACGCCTTGGACCCGCGTAAGAATAGCAGTTCCTTCAACCAATTCAATTTCGATAATTGATTAAGTTTTGGAGAAGTAAGACCGAGTTAAAGTTCGCAGCGTCGCCCGAACCAAGCCATTGAGGGACTGGAATCCGACCTTGCGATCCCCTAGGGAGGCTTACGCGAGTGCAACGGCAAAACAAACTTCACACTTGTTCCTAGCTAACTGGCGGACCTTCACGTCGGTTGCGCCCCAAGTTTGGGTGATGCTTCGCCATTTTTCGATTTGGGACGCTTCGTCGTAGTCGCCTAATTTCATCGTGATGATCAAACCTTCAAAGCGGGTTTGTTCGTTGTTGACAATGTTGGCGACCGTGGTGAGAGTCTTTTCCGGCTTGACGTTGGAATCGACCAACATCCATTTGGCTCCCCGAAAGGTTTTACGGGGCAGATCGCCAGCCCGGGCTTGAAAGTGTTGATACTTCGGATGCTGTTCGATTTGAGGATCCATTTCGGCGGGATCGATTCCGATCACTCGCAGGCCTAGTTCTAGTAGACGGCCGCATGCTCCGCCGGGCGCGCTGCCGATTTCGACGGCCAGATCACCCGGTTGCATATCAAAGCCGCTCCACACGATTGCCTCGGCGGCCTTGTAGTAAGCGCGTGAAATGGGTTCTTGTTTTGGATTCATCGGTTGGACGCCGCCGGGCCAACGCGTCGGCCACGTCGTTGCGGTGTGACAGCCAACAAACCAATGCGAAGGCTCCACCAAAACCACGTCCAAGACGTTTTCATCGGGCCGAGCAATTTGATTGACTTCGCTGGCGCGAACGGAACTTCCCCCAATCGCATTGGAACTGACCGCAGCAAAAATTTGATCTGCCAGCAACCGCGTTACCTCGTCGCCGCCCGGTTCGAATCCGAAACGCCCGATCGGAGCACGATCCTTGGGCCAAACATGCAACTGGTCAAATCCGCGATCCGCTAGCGGAGACTCGGCCAGCATTTTCGCGAGCGCTTCGATTTGCGCACCACCATCTTCTGACTTGGTTTGACCGATCGAACGTGACGCGGTGCGAATGAAAATGCCGCTGGGAATCGACGCCCCTTCATCATGCTTGGCCGTGACAAAACCAGGACGAGAAAACGCTAACCGCCAACCCTCTGCCGACATCGATTGCTTGACTATTTTCTCTGCACCGCAAGCACAGCACATCATCGCGAAGGTGGGGTCAGCTGCCGGTGTCTTTGTCGTCACTTGTGTTTCTTCGTAAACGGGAATTGGTCGTCGTTCTGAACTTCTCGACTCGTTCGGAAATGCCAGGAATCAGTTTCGCGGCGTTTTCGTGGTAGAGTTTCTTGAGCACATCGTTGGGCAAATCAATGCCGTAGATTTTCCAAAAACCCTGCGGCGGTGGAACTTTTTCACTGTAATCAAATGACTCATCCAACGTTTCAAAGAATCGCCAATAGATCCGCAAGCGCTGCTCGGGCCAAGGACCATCAGTTCCAAACATTAAGCGGTCAGCGTATCGAATCAAGAATTGACGAGCCGCCCTTGGCTGACGTCCAAGTTCCGAAATCCGCGACGCTGGTTCGATGTACAGATTGGGATGCTGATCCAACCAACCAGCAACAACGCTGAGATCTTCCGAATGGTTGGCAACATGAGCTCCGATAAAGTTGGTATTCCGATGGCGGGCAATGACTCGATTCCGAGCACTCAATAGCTCTTCCCTGGATGGAAAATCCTTGCCATGGAAACTCCAATCGGGGTGTCGCATCAATTCCTCATAACGCTCGTTTTCCCCGTCAATGGGATCGAAGAAGGCGGCCGGATCGGCGGTATGGATGATGACGGGGATACCCGCGTCGCCACACGCTTGCCAGATTGGATCCCAGCGAGGATCGTCGATTTTGACCAAGGTTCCGTCTGGGTTTCGATATCCAAGTCCAAAACGCTTAAAGACTTTTAGCCCGCTGGCTCCCTGCGCCGCTGCTGCGACGATCTGATCGGCGGTGCGTTGCGAAAATCCTGGTCGATGACAATCCCAGGTCGCAGGATCGTCGGCGTCGCCATGACCAATCCAATTAACGTTCACAAAAACTGCGAAGCGATCTTTGTGTTTCTTCCAAAGAAATTGCTTGTGACTTTCAAATCGACCGCCCAGCTGACCATCAAGCGAAACACAAACCGCAATGTTGTTTCTATCCATGACATCAACAAAGTCGTCCAGCATTTCAGCGTTGCCACGAACTTTAAAATGAAAGTGGGTGTGAACGTCCACGACGGAAAACTTTGCCCGAGTTTTTAAGGTTTGTTCGGTAACCAGTTTGCTTTGCGGCTGGAAGTCTCTAAGCAATAGGTCATTTTCCTGTGGTGCGATTTCCTCAAGTAACGGTTGCTGAGCGGTGGCGGGGCCGCAGATCAAAAAGCTGGCTATCAGACTGATGAGCTGATAAAGAACAAAACTGCTGGAAATCCTGACAATAGTTCGTTCACTGCTGTTAGAGGTTGAAGGTCTTGTCACAATAACGTTGATGCTTGGGGGGATGGATGGGCGAAGACGACTGAACCGTCGAACCGTTCAAAGCAACGGCAAAGGACATACAACGGTATAAGGACATACAACGGTATAAGGACATAAAAGAGCCCAAGGATTTTAGGACACCGAAGGATAACGCAAATCCATTAAAAAGTTGAACGACGCTGATGACTGACGAACCCACAGAATTCCAAACTGCCGATGGCCAATCGACTAGCCAGAAGCTGTCAATGCGAGCGACAACACCTCCGTCGGAGGTGCCTGGTTATCGGCTGAGCCGTTTTCTGGGCTCCGGGGCGTTCGGGCAAGTCTGGGTGGGGATGGACCTAAATACGGGTCGCGATGTCGCCGTCAAGTTTTACTTGCATCGCGGCGGCGTCAATTGGTCGTTGTTAAGTCGGGAAGTCAAGAATCTGGTGCAATTGTCAACCGACCGACAAGTTGTCCAGGTTTTGGAAGTCGGCTGGGATGCTGATCCGCCTTACTACGTCATGGAATTGATCAACGGCGGATCGCTGGAAGACCTACTTAAGAAGCGACCTCGGTTACCTATTTCCGAAGCGACTGAGATGTTTCACGAGATCTGCGTCGGACTCAACCATTGCCATGCCAAAGGTGTTTTGCACTGCGACTTAAAACCCGCCAACGTATTACTCGGCGACGACGGAAACCCCAGGCTGGCAGATTTTGGCCAAAGCCGACTGTCGCATGAACAGACGCCAGCTTTGGGCACGCTGTTCTACATGGCACCGGAACAAGCCGATTTAAATTCCGCACCCAATGCAAGCTGGGATGTGTATGCCGCCGGCGCGATCTTTTACCGAATGTTGACGGGTGATCCGCCACATCGTGAAGGCGAACTAATCAAGAACATCGACACCGAAGGATCATTGCCCAAACGGCTACAGCGTTATCGCGAATCAATTCAAAATTGCCCACCCGCCGACGACCATCTAAAAGTGACCGGCGTTGACCGCAGCCTGGGCAGGATCATTTCCAAATGCCTGGCAGCCGATCCGACTGAACGGTACACCAACGTTCAACAAATCCTTGATGATCTTGACCAACGGGAACGTTCCCGAAACCAATGGCCGCTTTTGATGTTGGGCATTGTCGGGCCAATGTTAATCCTGTTGGCAACATCTTTCTTTGGTTATCGCAGCGTCCAAAAAGCAACCGAGCGAACGAAAGAAGCGCTCCGAACCGAAGCCGGGGGTAGCAATGAACTTGCGGCAAGCTTTGCGGCGCAAACATTGGAAAGCGAGATTAAGAACTACTACGATCTCGTTCTCGATGAATCCAAGGTCAACAGTTTCAAATCTCAACTGATCAAGACTTTAAACGACCAAGTCGTCTCGGACTTACTAAAGAAGATTGGCAGCGCTGACACACCGGGCGATACCCATCGAAATAACGAACTACGCAAGCGATTCTTAGAATCGGATGATGTCACTGAATTGACTAGAATTTTGCAGACACGATTGGATCCTTATACCCAAAGCAATCCCGAAACGGATCTTCCGCGTCTCGCCACCATGTTTGTGACCGATGCGTTGGGAACCATCATCAGTATCGCGTACGAGAACCCGGTTAGCTTTGAAGAGAACAGTGTGGGCAAGAACTTTTGCTACCGTACCTACTTTCACGGCGGTCGCGAAGACTTGGACAAAGACAACGTAACCATTGGTGATATCGAGCCACTCAAACAAACCCGATTGTCCGCAGCCTTTTCCAGTACAGCGACGCGATACTGGAAAGTGGCGGTCAGCACTCCGGTTTACTTGGGGGAAGATCGAGTTGCCCCGGACGCCGTTTTTGTTGTCACACTGAATCTCGGTGATTTTGAATTGCTGCAAAGCAAGAAGGGTTCCAACCAAGTGGCGGTACTTGTCGATGCTCGGCAAGGTGCGGCTCGCGGGATTATTTTGCAACACCCGCTTTACGATACTCGGCGTGAAAAAGGCATTGAAGTCAAGGAACAGAGCTACCAAATCGAAACCGATTTGATGGACCGATTGGTCCGCGGCGGCGATGTAGACTATCTGGATCCCATTGCAAAAGTCCCGGATGGATCTGATTACAAAGGGCCATGGATTGCTGCAATGCAGCCGGTCGTTTTACCAAAGTCAAATAACAATCGCCTGGAACCAGCCAAGCCGACGTCCATTCGACCGGACTCAACAAGTTTGGAGAAAGCAGATCTATTGGTACTGGTCCAATACCGTCTCGAAACCGTGATGGCTCCCGTCACCCTGATGCAGTGGGCATTGTTGATCGAAGGTGCTTCGGCACTTGCGTCAATCCTGCTTGTGATGCTTGTACTTTGGTACTTTGTTCGCAAAGTCGACCAAGTCAAGAACCGCGAACCAACACCTGCGAAAGTCCCCGACCCACCGCCCGCGGACACGATTGCAGCGTCTTAGCGCATCTGATCCCCGGCGTCTAGGTTTTCCGATTCACACCGAAACATCGTATCGTCTAAAGGCGAAACCCCAGCATTGCTTTCAGACTTTCAAACGCGTCAATTGCTGTGCCTCAATCCGTTTTGGGTTCCAAAACAAAACGATAACCGGCGTCACGAATCGTTAATAAGTGAATGGGTGAAGCACTGTCCGGTTCAATGTGTTTTCTTAGCCTAGCGATAAATTGATCGACAGCTCGGGTTTGCAAGTTACCAGAGACGCCCCAGACTTCTCGCAATAATTCGTCCCGGCTGATCACACGACCGTTGTTTTCAACGAAGTACTTCAACAGCTTCAATTCTTTGGGGGTCATCCGGACAGACGAACCATCGACCGACACTTCGTGCGTTTGAAAATTTACACTCACCAAACCAAAGTCAATGTCCGTCACCAATTCACGGTGTTGCTTTACCTTTACTTTTTTAGATCGACCGCTTATTTGCAATAAATTTTTGACGCGGCTAAGTAATTCGTCTAACTCAAATGGTTTGCTCATGTACTGATTCGCCCCCGCGTCAAAACCACGGGTGCGGTCTTCTGCCAAGGTTCTTGCCGACAGCATCAAAACGGGAATATCAATCCCGCCATCACGCAAGGTTTCGCAAACGGTGTAACCACTCATCCCTGGCAACATCAGATCCAAGACGATCAAATCGATCCCCTCTTCGGTTCCATCAACAATGCGAAGAGCCGTAGGTCCGTCTTCGACCAGCGTGACGCGATAGTCTTCAGCTTCCAGGTTGTACTTGATTCCGACGCCAAGATGCTTCTCATCTTCGACGACCAAGATATGTGAACGTTGGTTTGACACTTCTTAAGTAGTTTCCTGTAGAGACAAGGTTAAGACCGAGCACTGCAAATACTGGTGTTCTATTTATCAATCACACCGGGCAACGTTACTTCAAACTGAGTCCCGGTTCCTTCGGCCCGGTCGCTAACCCGCACGCTGCCACCAAGTGCTTTGGTAACGGTCCGGACCAGATACAAACCTAATCCAGTCCCAGGGGTGCTTCGTTCTAGTTCACTTCCAAGTCGCACAAATCGCCCGAAGACTTTGCGGCGTTGGTTGGCCGGAATCCCTGCGCCATTGTCGATGATTAGTACTTTGACACGATCATCCAATTCTGGATAGGCAAACACTTTGACGCTGGGCGGCGATCCGCCGTACTTGACCGCATTGTCGATTAGATTTCGAAACAGAATCTCTAGCTGAACCAATTGGCTGCGGACCATGATCTTCGGTGACTCGACGATCACAGTCGATTCGGGCAAGCGGTACCGTAAACATGCCGCGGATCCGCATTGAACCAGCAAATCATCTAAGCGAAGGGTTTGTGCATCGCTCGGTTCGATCCCACGTTCGATGCGGGCTACGTCCAGCAAGTGGTTGATCAATGAATCTAGCCTCTCGACATCCTCTAACATAAATTGATGAAAATCTTTGGTTTGCTGCTCATCAACGTTGCGCCGATTCATCGTTTGCAGATAAAGCTTCAGGGAGGCGATCGGACTTTTCAGTTCATGAGTGACCGCATCGATAAAGTTCGATTGACGGCGATTCAAGTTGAAAGCTTTGACCGTCAGGGTTAGATAAGCGATGACCCCGGCTAAAACCCCGGCCAACAGGACCGTCCCAGTCGCCAGAAACCCGAAAAAGAAAGCCTGGGACTTTAACGCACCTGTCAGCCCAAGGACGTTACCCGTAATCCACACAGCAGCCAAAACGACGACCAAAACGATCATCACAACGCCCAATGCAATGGGAGCTTTTAAAGACCGTCGCTCTAACATAGCTTTGGCTCTTTCGTCCTAGAAACACTGAGCTTAGTGGTGAACAAACGTGGACTTCCTTTGCGATGTCTTTGGCGATAATTCAAAACGAAAAACTTATGGGACACCTGCCATGATGAAGAATCCGAGCGACAATGAAAGCTTGGAAACGTAGCAGTGAGCGAAGTTCTAAAAAATTTGTTGAGATGGTGCCAATTTACGGCGAAGCGCTGATGACGTTGGTAGGGTTTTTCGCAACAATCATCCGGGACAGGCGATGCATTTACCCTTAGGCGGATGGAAAGAGATTTGATTGATGAGTGCAGACACACGCGTAAGGCAATTTAGCGAACGAACCATCCGACAGGTTGGATTGGATTGTAGCCGCGCGTTGGTGCGAGCTAGGTTTTGCCCTGACCGAAGCGATGTAATTCAGATTCGTTGTGTCGACGAACAGTTTGAATCTGACGAGAACTTTGGAAGTCAGCTTTGGTACTTCGAAGGTTCCGGTGTCGATGAACTTGACAACCGGCATCGCGTGTTTGGCGTGGTTGAGTATTCGATGCAATTTGGATCGCAGGAATTGGTGGAGGACGGGGTCTTCGACTCTGATCACCAGCGAGAACGTTTTCGCGATCTCTACGAACGCGAGATGCACAAGCCGACCTGGCGTCACCCGGCTCACCGCTGGTTGCTGGCCGGTTTGATCATGGTCACATTGATCTGGTTGACCTACTTGCTCGTCCGAACGTTGACTGCGTGAATTCATCACCGGTCGTCAAAGTCTCTGATCTTCGCAAAGCGTACACGCAAGGTTCTCTGTTTCGTCGTCGCAACCGAGTCGACGCGCTCTGTGGCGTTTCATTGACGGCAGAGTCAGGCGATGTCTTTGGGTTGCTTGGCCCCAACGGAGCTGGCAAAACCACTTTGATCAAGACCTTGCTTGGTGTGATCAAACCAACATCGGGAACCGCCTCTCTGTTTGGACAGCCGGTCGGATCCAGTGCCGCCCGCATGCGAGTGGGTTATCTACCCGAAACACTGCGAGTTGATCGGCATCATACCGCACGCTCTGCGCTAAAATTTTACGGTCGACTAAGTCACATGGACCAAGCATCGATCAATCGACGCAGTGACGAACTATTGGAATTGGTTGGCTTGAAAGGACGCGATCGGGAATCAGTTCGGCAATTCAGCAAAGGTATGTACCAACGTCTCGGTCTGGCTCAAGCTTTAATGCACGACCCAGATTTACTGTTCCTAGATGAACCCACCGATGGATTAGATCCCGTGGGACGAAACGAAGTTCGAAGAGTCATCGAGCGACTGCGTGGCTTGGGGAAAACGATCTTCCTAAACAGCCACATTTTGCAAGAAGTCGAGATGGTCTGCACGCGGGTTGCGATCATGAACAAGGGAGTCGTTTTAGCAAGTGGTGCGATTGGATCAGGCGATTTGATTGACGAAGCAGGCGTTACCAATTCAATCATCGATCGCAAACGCGAAAACGCCCCGGTCACTTTTGATCTATCCACGGTTGACCTGATGCGTCTAGCCAAGCAAAAACCAGGCCATTCAGCCGACGAAGTACTACACACTTGCTTTGGTCGTTTTGAGAAAAGTCAGGTGGTGATCCAACCGCTAACGTCACCGATCGCAACCCATCGAGTCGTTGTGTCACCGTCGGATCGCCAGGCAATCTTGCGGTCAGACTTGGACCAAGTAGTCGACAATCTCAGAAGCTACGACATCTCGATCGTGCGGTTAGACACGCAAGTCCCAACGTTGGAAGATACATTTATGCGACTGATCACGCCTCAGCAATGATATTTCCGTCTCTATACTTTCCCGCCTAGCTTCACTGCAAAAGGTCAATCAAGCATGTCGCTGCGGCCCTATCAAGCCATCATTGCTGACTCATTTCGCTCGGCGCTTTCATCGCGAGTGCTATGGATTGCCATGGTCGCAATCTGGTTGTTCCTCGCTTTGCTTTCTCCGTTTGGTTATCGCGAAGACTACACCACTGAATTTCGCAATCAGGACTTTCACAACGGAACACGTCTAAAGGGCATGCTGGCCAGCGGGCTTGTCGATCCTGATAAAAGTCAGCAACCACTGGGTCGATTGGCGAGTGCCTTACCAGAAGACTTGCAACGGCAACTTCGATTAGTTGGCAAGGGAGACGAAGTTCGGATCCGCTACTCGGTTTTAACCGATGCCCTGAACGAGTTGATCGCAGACGAATCATGGTACGATGCCGACGCTTGGGAGTCGACAACACGCTTGCGCGAACTACGTGAACTTGATGAACAAGAATCCGAGCAACTCTCGAATTCGCTTCTCCAAAGGCGGGCCCGATTAAGAATCGAAGCAGCATTGCCGGGCGTCTTTGAAGCTCGTGCATCGCGATCGATTTTATTGACGTACGCTGGCCTGGACTTTCCCACCGAGGTGACGGTGGACGAGCCGCAGTTCAAGATGCTAGTCAACCAATTCGTCTTGCCGCTGATCATCAATTGGCTTCTGGGCTTTGTTCTAATCTTCTTAGGCGTGTTAGTGACCGCTTCAATCATCCCGGACATGCTACAGCCGGGATCACTGCACTTGTTGTTAAGCAAACCAGTATCGCGAACCCTAATGCTGTTGTCCAAGTTCATTGGCGGATGCGCATTTGTCTTGCTATGCGTTACTCAGCTAGTCATCGGCTTGTACCTGATTGCCGGACTTAGGCTAGACATCTGGAACCTGCGTTTGTTGTGGTGCATTCCTGTTTCTGTTTTTTTGTTTTCGGTCTTTTATAGCGTTTCAACCCTGGCAGGCCTTCGTTGGCGTTCGCCGATCTTGGCCATCGGCGTAACGGTGATCTTCGGCGGAATCTGCATGCTCGTTGGCTTCATCGGCGGCTTGTCCGACGGCTTGCTGATCGCTCCGAATCGACTAAGTCACCTTGCGGTCGCTGGAGATGAAATTTTTGCCACGACCAAAGGTGGCGGCATGGTTCGCTTCAATGCCTCAGCAAATCAATGGTCGGAAATTTACGAAAGCGGCCCCGGCAACAGGGATCGCGTGTTGGCACCATTGACGATTGGCCAAGATCGGATCATCACCGCACGCGTTCGTGGCGGACGAATGAATCCATTTGGCAGCGGGGCTCCCGAACTGAGTTTATTAAGTGCCAAGAACGACTGGAGCCCGGAACCAAGTCTCCGATTGCCGACCGGAACCACGCAACTGCTAGCCCCATACAATCGCGTTGCTGCCAACGAGACAATTTTCGCACTCAACACTAGCGATCTGCACGTCACCACTCGTTCAGAAATTCTACGTGCCGCAGGCGAACAAAATGGAGGCCAGAAAGATCACTCAAACAACACATCGCTAAACACGCCCGCATGGTTTTCAAAATTAAACAGCCTGATTGGTGGCGAGACCAAAGGGTTTGAGACCATCACACCACAACGAATGCCTCTGACTCAACCGCGCGCGGTCGTGGTGGTCAACGAGAACACCATTGTGGCGATCAGTGGCGGAAGATTGATGCGAGTGGTCAAAGAATCACCCGAACTAAAATCGGATAACCGCAAATCGATCAATCGCTGGTCGATTGCGAACCGGCGGACGCTCGAAGGTGACAGCTCGGTGGACACGCTGTTGGCGGTTGCCGGCAAACGTTTAATGTTGGCACGCTCGGATGAACCGCTGCGAATCATTGACTTGGAAACACTACAGGACGTAGCAGAAATCGAGATGCCGAAACAGTCGTTCGCAACTCAATTGCTTGGCGTCAAGGTTCCAGATACCAGCAAGACGTTTTTAGTCGTAAGCAGCGACGGAACATGCCGAGAAATTGACTCGAACTTGAGCGGCAAAAATCGCCTGGCAGACTTTGCAAGAATCGGCCCAAGTG
>CAYVAN010000082.1:8581-18983 GCA_964449225.1 uncultured Rhodopirellula sp. | reverse complement strand
ACAAGTTCGAGTCCTTTGCGATAGGCCGCAATGGCCTCTGCTTCGTTTCCGCAACAATCTCCCAAAAAGAGATAAAGCGGTGCGAATTCAGGGAATCTCTCAATACCCTGACGAGCGAGGGAACTAGCTTGAGCGGCGTCCAGTCCACCGTCGTCCAGAGTTCGGACAAGCATGAATTCCTCGTTTGAGATCGTTGCTTTGTCCAGACCATCGGCAATCCAACGATCAGAACGGCAGCGAAACCAGCCGGGCGCAAGTCGCTCAACCTCCTCAAACGCTTCTCTTGCCTTGGCGTAGGCACCAAGTTCAAGCAAGCACATCCCGCTTTGGTAGACAGGATCGGGATCGTGCGGATCAACTTCACTCGCTGCGTGGTACTTCTCCAAGGCATCGGAATACTGCCCGGACGATGCCAACTCGTTGCCCTGATTGGTGAGCGTTGTCGTCTTGTGAAGTGAGATGCGATTGCGTCGAAACTGAAACTGGTATCTGCCCTCGCCAATGTTCTCAACTTCATCCAGTTCCAGTTCTCGCCCTTCACGAACGCAGATGGTTCGGCAGAGCGGCTCCCCTTTGCGCAACAGGCTAAGTCGTTTCTCAACATCCTCCGTTGGCAAACCGCAGGTTCGCTTTGCATGGAGCAATTGCTCGGCAGATGCGATGGCCTGTCCATCATCGAGGTAACAGTGGGCTTCGAGCAGGTTGCTTAGATATGCGACTTGTCCCTCAAAGTCATCACTTTCATTGCAGATTGCGAGCGCAGCCTGAAATGGTTCTACTGCTTCATCGACTCGACCGGAGTGGAAGAGCAACTCACCCAGCCGCCCGTACAAATAGCACTCATTGAGACGAGCCGTGGCACCACGAAGCGTCTTCACTTTCTCGATAAACTGGTTCGCTTCATCGATTAACGCTTCATATTCAAGACGTTGCATTCGATTGGGAAGCTCGCCATACCAGTGATCCATTTGCACGAGTGGATTGTCAGCAGGATCGCCGCAGAGTTTGTTCCACAACTCGGGCGCACCGCATTCATTGGCAAGGCACTGTGCAACTGCCGCAAGTTTTTGGAAGTACCGGTCTATCGAGCCATCGTCAGTCGGCATCCCCTCCGGGATCTTGCAGATCACAGCAACGTGTTCTGCCACCTGAGTCTTGTGTTGCTTGCAGAGTAAACGCAGCTTCCTTTTCGATCCAGAGGCAGCAGCGGCGATCAACTTGTCACGCAACTCGATTGGCGATAATGGCTCGACCTCGCTTTTCTTGAAGGGCCAGAAGGGCATATGCCACCTGCATTTAGTGGATTTAGATGATAATCAAGTACTCAAACATCTGTTGGTCACTCCTCGTCAAAATGGGTTTCCAGCCAATCATACATGCGTCCAAACCAATCCATGACCGGCTCCCACTCTGGCGGAACGTCCATTGACCATCCGCAGCGAAGGCTTGCCTGTGGTTCTGCGATGTCGAAAAACTCGAAACCAATCATGCCAACATCGGTTGTTACGCTATCTCGGTCTTTGGCCCACGGCCAGACAATCGGTATCCGAAGATTCGCTGCTTGACCAACATTGACTTCAAATTCAGCCGAGTCGATCCGTGTATCTCGCACGACAATCGTTGGGCGTGGATTGGGGAGGTCATCCGCAGCCTTTCCATCAATAAACTTGTGTATCGGTTTCTGGTCTTCAGACCGATTCCAAATCGCCCTTCGGACAAGTGGAGGCTCTTCCTTGAATGGATGAAACACAGTCAGTGTTTCTGGCTCGTAATCGTGGAACCCTTCTGCTGTTCGCCAAAGCATGAGTCTTTTGCGTCCGAAACGCAGTCCTCGGTCATCAATCAACTTCGGTGCGGCGTATTCGCTGTTTCGTAGTGTGTCCCAAGCCCTGCTCGAAAGGGTTCTATTGTATTCTCGAATTCCGGCATGGGGATCAGGCACAGTTCTTGCCTCCTCAAAAGTCTCGACAAGTTGCAATCACAGAATTTTACCTGAACACGGAGGCCCTTTCCATGAACCTCGATTTCGCAATTGCATTTGAAACCATGCTGGTCTCGGTTGCCGAGGAAGCTGCATCCAAAGCGATTCGACAGTTTCGCATCGACGAACAACGACGACAGCAAGATCTCGCCGGTGAGCGTCTCTTGCTGCGATCTCACGAAGCTGCTGAGCAACTCGCTATTTCACCAGCAACATTGCAGCGATTAACAAGTTCGGGTGAACTTCCGTGTGTTCGGATCGGCAGTTCAGTTCGCTACAGCATCGAAACGCTCATGGATTGGATTAGACAGAAAGAGTTGTCAACCGACGATGATCAGCCGGTAAAACCGCCAAAGAAAGTTAGCCGGTCGGTAGCTCCCGCTTTCGCCGTTCCGCAAACAGAAGCCAGCAGGAAGCCCGTCAAGGACAAGGCAGAACCCAAGCAGAGACGGAATGCTAAGCAGAAACGACCAGCGGATAGCAAGAAGACGCCAGCGAACCGAACGAATGAAAGCGAGGAACAAGAAAGCATCAGCCCCCTCGACGATCTTTTGCACGAATTGGGAATTAAACGGGACGACATTCCTCCCGTGACAAACGGCGACCTGAAGCGGATTGCAGAGTCCGACACCGTGACAATCCACGGCTGGCTGTATATGGGCCGTGGTTTACCTGATGCCGAGACGCAGCGTTTGAAAAAACATTTCAGTCAGTACTGGAAGGTCGATGTATGACTCTTGCGATTGCAGGCTGACGAGACGAGATACCGCTTTGGAAGCGGGGTGCCGTCTCGTCGTTTTTGCAAACGCCGCCGATGCTCTAGCTGCGGACCTTGCTTGTGGCTGAGATGAAACGGGTTACGGCTTGCTTACTGGTAACGATACGGGAGCCAATCTTCACAGTTTCCAGCTTCACTCCTCCTACTCCTCGAAATGTCCAGCGCCAAATGGTGCTGACATGGGGACGTTTTTGCCCCTGAACTTCGGGAAGAAAGTTTCGGACTTCAGTAAGCGTGATGACTTCTTCCGTCAACAAATTGAGATCGGACATTGATCTAGTCCTCCAGTGGTACGAATGCACAATGCAATGGCTTCGCAGCACATTTTGGGCAGAATCGAACGTCTGGCAGACGCATCTCGATGCGGTTCGGTGGACGAGCGGGCGTGATCGAAGCCACCAAGAACTTTCCTCAATAGAAGGATTAAGGACTGTGACAAGAGAGAATCAATGTCCGTTTTGCGACTTTGATTCAGGCGAGATCTCAATCCAAAGCGACCGCTGGCTCATCGTCTAGGACGCCTTCCCTGTCTCAGACTGCCATTCGCTGATCGCTCCAATATTCCACGTTTCCAGCTTTTCTTGATCTGGAAGCTGAAGTTCAAGCAGCAATGTAGGAGCGTGCAAGTGACAGACCATAGAGTATTTTCAACTGATTGAATGGGGGTTGGCTTTTGTTGTCCTGTTATGGTGTGCCTACTTTTTCTCCCACTTGCTCGCACGCTCTAACAATTGCCGCCTCTGAAATTCTTCGGCTGTTTCAGATTTGCGCTGCTTTAGGTTCTTGATTGGTCGTTCTGGCATGATCGCTACAAGTTGGTCAACAACGGTTTGAGCAATCTGACTGAGGTTGTTGGATACGGTCAGCCTGCAACCAAATGGCGACTGGTTGCTACCTGTGGGCTTCGACCATCTGACCGAAACGTGCGATGGGCTTGGTAGCTCTTGCACGAAATTCGCTGAACCATCGTGCTCTCTCGCCACTCCTTGTTGCGAAAAACGTGTAGTCCAGCAAACGAACGGAATTCCAATCGTTTCTAGGTGCCGAACAGCAGTCACGACTTGCCCGAAGTCACGATCTGGTGGGTCAATTAGTACAAGTGAGGCTTCGCCCTGTTTCAGTGCTCGAACGGCGGCAAACCCATCACTCTTGTTAACCTTCACACGATCCGTTACCGGCCCGTAGAACCTCGACAGATCATCGCAGACATGGATGTCAAGGTCATGAAGCTTCAGAGAATAACTGTCTTGCTCATTGCGAATTCCAATGTCATCCCAGCGACGACGCAATATGCGAAATACGATTCCTGACGAGCCATAGTACTGTTGACCAGTGCAAATGTTGGGATTGAGATGTTCATCGAAATACGGGATCAGGGAACTCCGGGCCTTCCTGCCCTCCGCCCCTATACTTTTCCAGCCAAGCTTTGAGAAATCGCCGATTCCTCGATGCCAATCACCGTGTTCAGGCAGCACATAGAATGCCCTTCCACAATGCGTTTCAAGGTATTTGAAGCTTGTTAATGTGTCTTTCGGCTGGGAGTTTGCAAGATGGGTCACACATTCATGAAGAACAATGTGTTTTACCAAATCACCTTCATTTCCGATCTTTTTCGAGTGGTCGTATGCCATTTAATCAATCCAACTAATCGAGGCTGATAGGGAGATCGGGTGTCATTAAAGTTCATGAATCTGAGCCCGGATCTCATCATCAGAGAACATGCGATAACTTTCCAGTGCCATTCGCACCTCATCATTTGATGGCGGTTGAAGGCTGCATTCTGAAACGGCTTTCGCAACCATCTTGGATTGCTGTTCGAGCGTTTGCTTGGGGCGTTCTATCTGCTTGCCGAAAAGCACCTCACCGGGCTGAAATCGCACGGTTTGCACGATGAGCAACGCTGCGTAGATTTCTCCACAGAAGTTGTTTTCCGTGCAAACTTCTTGCAACAAGTCGATGTCGCCGCTGATGCTGTCGTAGACGGAATACAGGTAGCCATCGAAGAACTCCTTTTCCGTGTCCTTTCCGCTGGTCGCCACTTCGAGCATCGTGACTATCGGCCCGATAAGTCGGCCACGCTTCACGACACCACGTTTGTACCAGCGGTGTAACACTTTCACCAACGTCGTGAAGATGTCGAGAAAGTTCTCCATGCCATTGATGTTGCCACGTTCGGAATGCTTCTTGAGCTTCTTCTTGATGTGACGATCCACGAAGTCGTAAATGGCTTGTTCAACTTCATCGGCTTCTCGCTTTGCATTGAGCAACCACTCTGGAGCAACGTCGTCTTGAAACGGGTCTGATTTGCGAATGCGAAACTTTCGCTTGCCAGCCAGACGCCCCGTTCCATCATTGAAGCGGATATTAAGGTGCCGCAGGTATTCGGCGACAGCGCTGGCCCCGTCACGCCTCCCGATCTCATCGAGGTACTCGGGGAGACCATCGCCAGTTTCTTCGATTCGACTCTTCGACGAAGAAGGCCCTTCACCGGGCTCGTATGTAAGTCTATCTTCCTGAACAATCCAAACTGGCACACTTTCAATTCGTTCTCCATCCGTGAGTTCAGCATTCAACGAAGCCAAGATTGTTCCGTTGCAATCGGCCAGTGTGTTTTCTGGCAGGAGCAAAGTTTCCGTTGAATTCTCCTTCAGCGGAACCTTGATTGTCTTTCGTGGGCGACTCTCGCCGGGCGTGCGGATCGCCAACTTCAGTGAGGTCACACATTTTCCTAGTGAGTGTGAAAAGCTGATGCGAACATGTTCAGGGTCCAACAAAACTGCTGATTGGAGCCGTAACGGTGCTGCTTCAGATGTTTCTGTTTCTGGAGGCTTTTCGCCCCCCGGATCAAAGTCATCGAGCGACAATTGACGTTTGGTCAACTCTTGGTCAAACAGTTGCGTGACTAAAGAACTTGAATCCTTAATCAAAAGGCAAGCTTCCACATTCCTCCCGTCAAACGCTGCCGATGTGAAGTTAGCACTGCCAACCAAACAGCCGCTACCCCCAGTCGATTCCCATGCAAACAGTTTCGCATGAACTCGACGTGAGGCATCCTTTCCAGTTGAGTTGTGAATCTCCACCAGTTTGAAAGACGGGAGTTTTCGCAAAGGTGCAACTGGCAGATTTGTGTATCCCTGTTGGACGAGCATTTCGACTTTAGAACTCGGCCATTCTTTTGCAAGTTGTTTGCATATTCGCCCGTCCGAATCGTGAAATGGCGAGATGACAAAGAACTTCTTGGGTGAGCTTTCCCCAACAGACTCTTTGACTGAATTCCATATCGGGCCGTCATATGTGTGAACAAGTCTGTTTTGTTGATCGGCTGAAGCCTCCCCGAACTCGCTCAGCCAACAATGGTCCTTCATCGTTTCTTCGAGCCAGCCAGCGGCAATTCTCCCGACCTCTGCGTCCGTGTCCTGAGCAGCACGCTGAAAGAACCGCAATGCGGCAGAGGCAAGTTGCATCGATTCGGCGTTCTCGTGCTCGAACTCGAATGGGATTGAGTTGATTAACTCCAGATTGCTTGAACATCCCGAACGAGTCAGGTTGTTGCTTCCGCATTGAACTTGTCCACCGTTCTTCGTCAGAATGAGGTTTAATTTTGGATGGAATACACCGGTGCTGCGGTGGACAGGAATGACGAGGTAGCGGCGATTAAGCCAGCGAGCATGAACGTCCCGTTGAAGAAGGTCTTGCCATTGCATGGCGTCCATAAAAACGGCGATACGCCGTGCTTTCTTCAGCGTTTCACATCGAAGCAGCCTTCTCTCGAAGAAATCAGGATCGAATTGAAAAGTCGAGAAGAGAGCGATATAGGCCGGATCGCCTTCGAACAGCGAAAAGCAGTCGAGGTACTTCATTGGGCACCTCGCTCTTCGAGTTCAGCTTGCAGCAGAGACTTTCCTTGTGCTGTCAGGTGTGTTACTTCGTTGTCATCCTCCTCCAGCAGCGCCAAATCCGTGAGCACTTGAATGGCGCTGTTGAGGCGAGGATTGCCGATGCCGATCTTTTCGTGGGGCAGATCAGCAATGATCTTCGGACCATCAACTTGCAGCAGGCATCGATCCCCTTTGGCCGTTTTTTCATAGGCCATCGCCTGATGTTGCTGGACGACGTAGCGTGACAGAACGAAGTCTGCTAGTTCGCTCCATGGGCACGTCCACCATTCGCTAAAATGTCGCTCCAGTCCGTTCAGAACGACCGGTGGAACCAAGTCGAGGTAAGGATCATTCGCCGCCGAAGCGAGCCAATTGCCATAGTCGGTTCCGGCCCACCGACGATATCGAGCGAGCGTCAGTACAAAAAGAATTATCGGCACAGCCAAGCCGGTTGGCGAATGCAGGAATGTCCGTTTCCTGATCGCATACTCTAGCCAATGTTCAGCAACTTTCGCATCCGCCCGAAGCGCTTCGTCGATCAGTTGGCTGGAGGCTTCGTCCAATAACGGGGCCTCGACGCCAACGCTCTTAAAGAAATCGGCAGGCGTTGTGCTGCCGAACTGGCCAGAGAAGTTGGTGCCAAGGAATTTCCCCAGATCCCGGTGAACGCTGGTTTCGTTGAGCTTGATCGAAAGTTCTTTCGAGGTAGCACCCGCAATGCCTTTCTCAGAAACATGAGTTACTAGCCAAGCAAACATCCCTTCCAACGCAACCGACATGTAATGATGGAAGTAGAACATTCGCCAGCGATCTGCATTGTCCGAAAGGCTGCTCGGCCATTCGACGGCTATGCGTTCCCCGTCGTCGTTTACGACCTCGCCATAGTAGACTGCCAGCCCAAAGCTATGCACATCAAGGCACCAGTCGTCAGCACTTAGCTGCCTGCAAAGCTCAACGATCAAGACAAGCGAACGATTACGGACACTGTGCGAGTCTTCACCAGAACTAGCCTTTGCAAAGAACATTTCTCGAAGCAACGGTTGGTCGGGAGCCGTTGAGTTTGTCAACTCTCAAAGACCGCCTCGCTTGCCCCACTCTCGAAGGCTGTTGACGGAGCACTTCCGATGACTTGCCGAGATATTTCTTACCGACTCCAGCCGCCCAACGAGCGAGTCGTACCCTTCAGCGAGTCGCAAGCCAAGCGGGGACAACTGAATGTCGTCAAACGTGAATTCAATCTCTTCCGCTTCTTCATCTGAGTCTGCCCGCTCTTCATCGGTGACGAAACAGCCAAGATTGACGAGAGAGTTGTAATAAGCGTCCAACGCCGGAACCTTGGCAAAATCCAAACGTTTGAAATTCGCCTCTGACTTTGAGCCGTCCCACTTGCTGGCCTTGGTTGACCCCACCAAAGCTCCACCGTCACAAGGTTGTCCGTCGTGATGCAAGACACAAGCGAGTGTGAGTGCCGTTTCCCGAATCTTTATGGCTTGCCGCAATCCGTGAGCGTAAGTCTGGTCTTTCTCGTGTTTCTGGAAGTTGTAAATGCACCATGGAATAAACGAGAAGTAGCGAGCCCTTGGCGTGATCGACGTAATGCAAAACAGAAGGCGACTTGCAAGTCGAGTCGATCCACGAAGTCCAAGCCCGAGTGGATCTTGAACCTCCGACGCTGGAACACTCTTGCTCCATCGCACCAGGTGGTTCGTCGGTTTGGTTTTCTTCTTGGCCATGGGCTCTTGTACTCAGACTTCCGTAGGCTCGTTCTCGGTCGTGCCAGGCTTTCTTTCAACCTGCTTTTTTTGCTGCTTCCTGTCGGAATTCCTTCCAATTCTCTCAGCCCAATGATCAATCGGCTTGCCGCTTGGCTTGATCGAGTTGACAGTGATCGTCAGTGCTGTCCGCCCCCTCTCGTCGAGCCATTCTGGCGGATTCTGCAACAACTGTTCACACCGCTGGCGGCATTCCTTGAGTTTCAAAAAATTCTTGAGGAAACCAGCATCAATCACTTCTGTTTCGATGGCCGTTCTATCGCTCATGCCATGTTTGCGAGTCTTACTGAGTTGTTGGATCAGCGTGGCAACCAGAAACGTGTCTGAAGATGTCGCCTCTCTCAACCACTCTTTAGCTTCCTTCTTTCCACCGATCCACCACCAGTTGATAACGATCTTCATAAAGTCGCCGTGCTTTGCCAGTTGTTCGCCCTTGTCACCTTGCGTTTCGTCCCGAATGATTTTCCGCACTTGTTTTGCGATCCGTCTCACAGCACTCTTTGTGACTATCGAAACGTACCTCGGATCATGCGTGTCCGCATTATCTCCATAAGTTCCGTTCTGAAATCCGAGCGAGACAACTAACTCGGATGCTGTGTGTGGGCCAACATCCTGCTTCAAGGATTCCACGAGCAAAGCTTCCCGCTGCTTTTGAGTTTCAAAACGCTCTAGCAATTCATGCAAAACCCATGTCAGTCGCCGCCTGTTGTTTATAGGAACCATGCCGCCAATCATGTCTTCATCTCTGATCGCAACCAAAAGATCACCGGCTCGCAACAAGGACTGAAATAACTTTGTGGCTTGATCCGGTAGGGCTGTGCGTGCAAAGAGCAGCGCACGATCCAGTAACTCACTGGCTCTGCTGCGAAAACCGTGCGGGCCGCTCTGGCCGACATAGCTCGCCAACAACTGGTCGAGTGCTGCCCCGTCCTCCAGACTTTCCTCGACTTGCTTCCATTCGTTTTCGCTGATCGTCCCTGCTGGGATTGCCAAGCGAAAATACTTCTCGAAGTGAGACGACGAACACACTCGCAATTCACGCTGCCAGATCGTCTCGAATTCTCCTGAATGTCCCGTGCCCTCAAGGGCGTGATTTACGCTGGGGAAAAGACGCTTCACTATTCCTTCCACGGCAGACCGTTCGGCTTCCGGCAATTGATCGAGCCACGCTCGATGAAATGTTTTACGCTGCTGATATTCGTCCTGCCCACCAAGTGCGGTGCGAGGCCCTACGCCCGTGAACTGGTCAGCGTTTGTCGCAATGGTCGTGATCACTCTTGGAACGAACGTCGTCAGACATGCAATACCGATCATGTCCACGACGTTGACTTCGCCTCGCAATGGAGGATACGCAAAGCGAAGCATATTAATTAGCTTCTTTGCGGCTCGTGGAGTGACGAGGAACTGCTTAATTCCGTCGTGGAAAACATTCCAGAAATACTGCCCCTGTTGCGGAGTCACGTCCTCCTCACCACGCATGAGTTCATTGAGTTGCTCCATGAACATCTGGTGAATTGCAGTCTGCGCCGTGGGTGGCACATCAATCTGGAGTTGGACGATCTTTTCGAGGTAGGTCTTTCCATCAACTCCGAGTTGCTCGTTGATAGCCTGAGTAATAACCCCCTGATCGAAGGCGAGGAGATAAACCGTGCGTGGGAAGTCGGCAACGGCTTTTAGAATAAGAAAGAGTTGTGCGATTTCTTTCGCTGCCAACCGATCAATGTCATCCATTACGACAATGATGCGATTTGGAGAGTCCGTCAGCAACTCGTCGATTTCTTCTCGAATGGCAAAGACGTTTCTGCTCACCGCATCGCCATAAGCGTTCGACGCACCGGCCAAAGCATCGACGGCTTCTCGTCCTACTTTGGCTGCTTCTCCAATGAACGGAATGAGAGCAACTGGGCGTAAAGCTGCTGATAGTGTCCCGAGAAGTTTGCCTGCCTTCTTGGCATTCTCACCTCTCTTTGGCATGTCGAGTGTTGCCGTGAAT
>CAYVAN010000082.1:7740-8543 GCA_964449225.1 uncultured Rhodopirellula sp. | reverse complement strand
CAGTAATTGCTCCCGACCTGAAAACCACCATGGATTGAATCGTAGGATGATCGGCGCATCGTCTTCCTCTGATTCGAGATCAGATAACACGAAATTCAATACGCTCGTTTTTCCAGATCCCCAAGGTCCGCATAGCCCAATGACAAAGGAGTCATTTCCCTCAAGGCTGCGGATGGAAGACGACAAGGATGCGGCAAACGGTGCTCGGTCTAATCGATCAAATTCTGGATCGCTAAGGGCTGTGTCAGGTAACAGGCTATGTTGATCAGCTTTGGGCAAATTTTCGTCTGTCATGGTGCAAACTCGATGTTTCACTGTTACTGCAATACCGATACACGCCTTCGTTCCTGAACAGCTTGTTCAACGGCCTTTCGGTCATCGAACCGAGAGGTGAACACCTCGGCGGAAAGTTCGTCGGAAAGGCATTCGGAAAACTTCAGGTTCTCCATGGCTTGGATGTTGGGGATTGGCGTTACGCTTTCCGGTTCGATCTCGTCGATTAGGGCGGCGATCTCATTGAGTGATGTTGCTTTGGGGAATACCAGCGAGAGGTTGTCTCCCTTTACATCGCAGTGCGGTTTCAGTGCGTCAGCAAGCAGCGTGTTGGCGATGCCACCGGCGAAGGTCCACCAGCGGAGTTCGCCATTGGGCTGGAGGACGACGGAAGTTGATTCCGCTGATATCCAAGGGAACTCTTCTCGGATCTCGGCGAACTGTTTGGCGGCTCGGTTTGACCATGACGGATCATTGTCATCACTACTTAGGATTCGTCGGATGCTCTGGCAAACTGCTTGGCTGAGCAT
>CAYVAN010000082.1:0-7730 GCA_964449225.1 uncultured Rhodopirellula sp. | reverse complement strand
TCGCCGAGCCAACGTGATTTGCCCCTCTGATCGGTTGGTTCGACGTGAGCGATCTTTCGCTTCCAGTCCAAGTGCGTTGTCTTCCAACTTCGGCCAGCGAGTGCGAGAATTGGCGGGCCATCATCGTCGTCTTTTTTTAAGAATGTGGACTCGTGGACAAATCCGAGTTCCTTTTGTCCCGACAACACTCGAAACAGTGGTGGTGATGTGAACACGGATAGGAGGTCCATGAAATTTTGGCGACCAAAGATCGCCTCACCTGCTGGTGCAAAAGAGATGATTCCGTTGTTGTCCCACAGAATCAGCTTGGCGATCATGTATTCGATCAGCGAATGAATACGCTCTTCCTGCATCGGGGCGAATGCGGGAACATCTGCGACCCAAGAAAACCACTGTGACTTTCCAACCCCACGTTCCTGAAGGATCAACGCCATCAGTTGTTGGGCCAGAATGTGATACGGGCACGGTGGAGCTTGAACCGGCTCGACATACTCTTGTCGCCACAACTCAATCAGCGCCGCTGCACGAAGAAGCCCTTCGTCATTGGTCGCTAAGAACAAACAGTTGCGATTCATATCTGCTCTTCGACCGGTTCGTCCCATTCTCTGTAGAAACGATGACACGCTTCCGGGAGCATCAATTTGGATTACTCGGTCGAGGTCTCCGACATCAAGTCCCAGTTCCAGTGAACTGGTTGCCACAATCACGCAATTTTGGCGTTGAGCAAATGCTTCTTCGGCCTGTCGCCGCTCATCCAAGCCAACCGAACTATGCGATACAAACGTGTCCACTCCATAGCTGCGAAGAGAAACGGCTAACTGCTCTACCCGTGAACGGCTGTCGCAGAACACCAGGCGTTTCTCGCCCTGATGAAGCAAGCTGATCACTTTAGCGGCGTTGCCCAGCGACCCAACGAAGTCAAGCTGTATATCCGGTTGCTCATCACTTCCGCCTTTCGGCCAGACAACCTTTTGTGGTCGCTGCGAACCAGACGACAGCCAATTCAGCATCTCGTCGGGGTTGCCCACTGTCGCCGACAAACCGATCCTTTGAAGATCGTGTTTGGCAAGCTTGGCGATTCGGGCGAACACAGACAGCAAGTGCCAGCCTCGGTCGTCACCGGCAAATGCGTGAACTTCATCAATCACCACCACTTTGATGTTCTTGAAGAATCGGTGGTGGTCGATCTTGGAAGAGACCAGCATGACCTCCAGAGATTCCGGCGTGGTTAGCAACAGATCCGGTGGTTCGGCAAGTATTCGCTTTCTTTGACCTTGCGGAGTATCGCCGTGCCATAAGGCGGCTCTCCGTCCGACCAACTGCATGTACTTGTGAAGACGTTGTTCTTGATTGTTCAGCAACGCCTTGATTGGGCTGACGTACAAAACCGAAATGCCTTCCCAAGACTCCTCCAACATCTGTGACATTACAGGGAAGAACGCAGACTCCGTTTTGCCACCAGCGGTCGGAGCCAACACGACCATGTTGTTGCCGTCGAGGTACGCATCAATTGACAACGACTGCACTTCTCGCAGGTCTCGCCAGCCAAGCGAGTTTACGATGTGATGTTGAAGTGCGGGATGCAGTCGGTCAAAAGCTGTCATTAGATCCTTCCGTATTCGTGTCAGGCAAGTTCACTTCAGGTTCACCTGTTATGAGGACTTCGCAGCAATTCTCTATCCATTGGTAGCCCCGCATTCTTTCCGGCGATGTTAACGAGACGTTGCATTCACCCGTGCAAGTAATCATGCTTTCAAACAGCGGAATCAATCCGTCGAATCCAGCCAACAAAGCGTCGGTGATTCGACCTCGCTCCTGGAAAACGGCATTCATTATCACTTGAGGCCACAACCTCTTTGACATTCCACCTACTTCCCACAACCAGATGCCTTCCTCATCATCCGATAGCAGCTCAGGGTCTGTGAGGCTTGAGTCTGAGAGCAGATGGCTCGATTGCCCTGATGATCGCAGCAATAGCGCAGCGACTGCTGGATCAATCTCCAACTCCTTGATCCAATCACTCCAGTAAGGAACGGTTGCCCATTCGTTGCCGTCTACAGACGCACAAAAATCGTGAACCAACCAACACAAGGCTGCAATCCTAAGATTCACTAGCGTTAGATCGAGAGGTTTCTCCACGTTGGTCAGTCCGGCAACTCCAACATGCTGCCACGCTTGCTCATACCAAACGTCCCAATCACCGCTGTCGCCGAGGTTTGGGGAGTCGAGGTTCTTAAAGTGCCCCTTCGCTAGACTCCAAGGTACATCCATTTTGCGCCCTTTAGATATCCAACTCGATGTCATCAACGGTCTTGGCCTGAGCCTCTCGCTCAACGTTGGTCATTTCACTGGTGGAGACGGTTAATTCGTAGTCTACGAGAGGATTAAAGTCGTCGTTCTGATCGATGATATCAAGGACGTTTGTAACCAGCTTCTTTAGAAACAAACGTGGAGCGATGCCAACTTTTCCACCAAGCTTACCGGCCATCGCATGTGCCAGAGTTTCAATGTAGTCATCATTCGCCAAGCGCCGCACTCGATCCGGTGCGGAACAATCAGCGGCATACAAGTCTCTAACTTTCGTCCCAACCTCAACCAGTCGTTCTTTGTCGAATGCGGTTAATCGCAACTGCACAGCCCGAGGGTTATCAAACCGACCATCCTTCCGAAAATCCACATGTAGCCGTTGTGCTAACGGCTCAAGTCGCTGAATTCCCTGCGGACCATCGTAGAACGCAGGCGTTCCTGTGATTGCCAGGTACAGATTCGGAAAGCGGCCACCATCCACATCGTCAAGCAACTGCCTGAGCGCATTCAATCCCTTTTCACGAACGTCAGACCGAACACGTTGGATCGTCTCGATCTCATCCAGTACCAACACCAACCCGGAATACCCAGAGTCCTTCAAGATCAGCAGTAGCCCACGAAGGAAACTCAATGCTGCGAAATGATCCACGTCCCCTTTGACTCCCGCTGTTCGCTTGACCGCAGCAGAGATGTGCGGTTGTCCTGCCAGCCATCCCGACAGTCCTTCCGCCGTTGCGTGATCGTTGGCTCGCTGAGCAGCTCGATACGAACGAAGGGCTGCGGAAAATTGTGGCGTCGCTCGTGTGATTTCAACGAGTCGTTGTTCAAGCAACTCGTCGGACTTTTCGGCCAGCGTTTCGATGTCGTTGGGATCAACCGTGCCTTCGGCCAAAACGTCTTCTTCCAGCCCGTAGAACCAACCATCGATGACCGAACGGAAGGCCCCTAGAAAGCAATCCGCTGTCGAAAGCTGTTCCATCGCTCGTCGATACACCGTTTCCAGTTTGTGAAGCGGCGTCTCAGTTTCGCTGATTTGCACCTCGGCGGTGGCGAAACCATTCAGCTTGGCTTGTTCCTGAACCCAACGCCCAAAGAATGTTTTGCCGCAACCATATTCACCACGCACGGCCTTGAAGACTGCCCCGCCTTCAGCCACATCATTCAGTTCAGACTTAATGGTTTCCTCAAATGGGCTCAGGCCAACTGCCAGAAAGTCCAGTCCACGTTGTGGCACCGTCCCCTTCCTCAGAGCGGAAATGATCTCTCGTCGTTTTTCAGGGCTGACTTCCATAATTACTCAACGTCGAACTGTCGTTTTAACTTGGCGATATTCAATTCCACTTTGTTCTCCGTGCGATCAATCACAAGGATTTCGTATCCATCGACATTCAGGACTCGCCGGATGTTCGCAATCACTTGATCAAGTCTTGCCGCAGGCATCCCTGTTTCTTTGATGAACGCTCCTGGTGTCAGAAAACCTCCCGCCGCATTCAGTGTTTCGAGAACCTGACGGATGACTGAATCCTGTGGTGGGTGTCTCTTGATCTTGGATTTCTGATCTTTGTACGCCTGAGACGCCAGCAGTCGGTCAATCCAGTCTGCACTGGCTGGCTGCACTTCAATTGCGGCTTGTTGGGCTGTTTCCTTCGCCGGTGTTTCGACTGGCTCCATCTTGTCAAACAATGTTGGTGGACCAGCAGGCACGGCCACATGAACGATGGGCTCTGGTTCAACGGGTGATGCCACGGGTGCTGGCGACCACCAGTCCGGTAGCGGGTAGGAACACTGTTTCAAATTGGAATAGTCGCTGCTTCTATCGGTGAGCAGGACCAGCGGGCACACCATTTCCTGTGGAGTCGCTCCACCGTGATACCCATGCTGTTTACGTTTGTAATGAATCGTTTCCGTCCATGGCACAATGATGCTGTCAGCCGGAATGACACGCTTCCCCGAAACAACAAGCTCGCCGTCTTTGCAATCACTATCGTTCTGCCGCCAACGACTGCCCTCGGTCGATGGATCAAACTGCGAGTCGGTTCGATGCCAAACGTGACCATGATCACTGGCCAAGACAACCACTCGCCCCGAATCTCTAGCCAACCGCAGCAACGCACCCAATGGATTGATACGGCTGATCGACCAGTTGTCACGAATCTGTTGAGCGTTCGCCAATCGATCATCAATAGCGTTGATCACAACGCCCACGACATTCTGTTTCAAATCAAGAAGAGCTTTGCTGACCTCTTCGGAAACCGCCCCACGACTGCCTTCGGTGATATCCTTCTTGTGGAACAAAACCGGAGGCTTGCGACGATCCGAGCATTCGACGAGGGCCGCATTCTCTTTGAAATTGCGTCGTTCCTTTGCCTGATCACCATCGGTCAATTCGCCTGATAGCAGGCTGGTGCGTGAATACCTGGTTTCACTCGGCACCGTGGCGATGACAGGATGGGGAATGGCCGAGTCTTCGTCGAAGGTGGCCTCGAACCAGTGATCCTGCCGGATGTCTTCCAGCAACTCGTGGCAAACCGCCCAACTCATGCCGTCCAACACGATCATGAGCACTCGGTTCTTCTGCGCCACTACCTTGGCAATCACGTTTTCCAAGACATGTTCGACACCGATCACGCCGCTGCTGGTTGAGCCATTCAATGACCAATCCGCCAACCCCTTGGCAAACTGCTCTGCGAAACCACGTTGTCGTTTGGAAACTGCCGCATCCAAAGCGAGGTAAGCGTCCGACACTTCGGGAATGTCTTCACCTCGGCAAACTGCTTCCCGTGCCCAATCGGCAAATGCCAGTTCTTTAACGTAGGCGTTCGACTGATCGGCAAAGGAAGTCACCTCGGCGGGCGGTTGGTTAAGCCAGCGAATCAGCCGAACTGCCATCTCCGTTCGAGAGACCTGATCGGCGTATCGTTGTTGTCGTCCAATCCGATGATCGGCCACGCACCTTTGCTGTTCTTCGCAATCGGCAATCGCTTCTTCACTAGGCTTCGCAATTGTTTTTTTGATTTGTTGGCCAAAGCGAATGAGTCGCTGCTCGTAACCCTGTCTGGAAAGACCATTTCGGTAAGAGTCACCTTCGCAGCGAAACTGTTCCAGCAAAGCGTCGGCCCGTTCCAGATGGCTCTGAGCAATGCGTGGATCATCTCTGCGATCCAAGTCGGCGATGGCGTCGTTGGCTAATTCGCCCAGCATTCGACCAATCGCTTTTGAGATCGTTTTGTTCTGATGGTACTGTTCTAGTCGAGCCGCCGCTGCATCCAGGACGGGTTCGTCGCCGCTGCCGAAAATGACCTGACAGGTAACGGCCAAAGCAAGAGCGTCTTTGCCGGCTTCACTGTCAACGATTCGCAGGATAGCGTCCGCTACATCACCCAGTCTGGAATGCAATCGACGCCGCAAGCTACCCCGAAGTTCACTGGTGGCTTCGATGTATCGCTTTGGTCCATTGTCGGTTGTCGCCCACAACAAGAGCGTTACCAGATCAGGTTCACGGTCTCCCATGTCAAAGACTTGGCGACACAAGGCACTCCAGACCGTTCCGGCATCCAGAACGCCTGCCGACACCGGTGGGTAGCCGTCACGAGGGGAGTATTCCAGCAGCGCATGAGCAATGCCGGGGTCGCAGATAGATCGGTCGAGTTCCTTTGCCTTGAACAACGAGCACAAACTGGCAACGTGATTGAATGGAAACAACCGGCTGCGAGCCAGGCGTGCCACCACATCGTGCCCCAAATCACTTTGCTGAAGCTTGGTCAGCAAGATAATGCGGTCCTGTTTTTCCTCAGCCTCCAAGAGTGCTTCTCGAACCTGAAACACATTGTCCGCTCGGAGGACATGTGCAGTGCCAAACTGGAACTCAACCTCGGGTGGTCCCTTGACGGAAGATGAAACATGCAGACCGAATGCAGACGCATCAACATCCTCCAGCCAAAGTTCTTCAACGATGGATCGCAGTTGTTGAGAGTTGAGAACGCTAACGGTCATTCTGACTGTTCCTCGACCGTCCATTGAATCGTCACACGACGCTTCGGATTCTCTTCAAGCGTCTTGCTCAGGCTTTCCGTCAATGCAGATAAGTCACTTCCCGACATACGCTCGGTTGAACCTGAATCAAGTCGCTTCCAACCGGGTTTTGAGGGTGGAATCGGGGGTGGAACGGTTGTTGGCGGATCAGCCTTTGGTGGTCGCAACAACTTCACCGCTCGGCCTTCGGCATCCGACAACTTTGCCGGAAGACCGCCAGCCAGAGCGAACTCATCCATCATCAGGCTGTCACGCAGATCGTCGATTAGCAAGGTTGCATCGGTCTTGCGACGGTCGTTGATCTCGGCCACCGCCTCGAAGAGCTCCCAGCGGTTGGGCTCCATCAAGCTGGCCAGTACTGTGGCCGCCGACTTGATGCTGCGGCCCAGTGCTTTGCCACTGGTTTCAATTCGAGCTTCGGCGATAGCCTTCACCATTGGAGTCGGTTCTTGACCTTCCACTGCGTTAAATAAGTTTCGAGCCGCTTTGGCTGTCTTCACTCGATCACACTGACCTGCTTCGTCCTCACTCACGCCCAGTTTTTGCAGGATCAATTGCAGCCGATCTGGCAGAGCATCACAATCGGCTTTGAACTTAGCGATGTAACCGCCGTTATCCGAAAACTTCTCACCCAGTCCCGCCAAGTTGGAAGCGTTCAGCAATCGTGACAAATCATCGCCGAACAGATCCGCAATGCGTTTCTTGGTTTCTTGCCATTCGTCCTCGGTCGGCAGCACTTCCTGACGCAACTCCAACTCGCCGGGCAGGTCGTCCAGCTTCGGAACAAAGTTGCCGCCAAAACGCACGAAGGCACGGTTGGTCTGTTCGGCGTAGACCATAATGAGAAGGTTTTCGATTTCCCGTGGCAGTCCACGGTCATCGCCCATCCACGACTTCATGTCGGCAACATCGGGATTGTCCTTCTCCGACGCCGACAACGATTTGTTGAACAGCGTCTTCCAGAAACCCTCCAGAACAAAGTGCGTTTCCCCCATCGTACCAAGTTCCAGTGGATCGCCGATATTCTTCAGGGCTTTGCGAGTGCGGCTGTCTTCGACAAAGATCCGCCCATCTTGCGTGTGGGCCGCCTCCTGACAGACTTGCAGCACATCCTTCAGGTCTTTATTGACTTTGATCTCTTGGCCAAACTTCGGATGTTTGGGGTATTGGTGTTTGAGAGCCTGATCCAACAAATGCTCCATCGCTTCACCCAGCGTTGAACCGACCGGTCGTTGCAAAGACAGCGATGGGAACAGCGAGGTGAACTGCGAGTCGGCGATATTGTAAGAATCATCTAGCGATCCGGGATGCGACACGCTGCGAATCCCGTAGGCGGCTTCGACAATGCTTTGCAGCTTCGATGCCAAGGCACTTTGGCGGCTTTCCAGGAT
>CAYVAN010000081.1:17427-19154 GCA_964449225.1 uncultured Rhodopirellula sp. | reverse complement strand
GGTCATAGATGCTCCCGAAGGCAGGAAGTCTGGAGTGAGAGAATCAGAGGTCCTTGTTTCGACTGCTACGAGCCTTGGTTCAAAATGGTGAAGGAGCGGTCGGGGTTTTCTGGTTGGTTGATTGGCTGTGTTTTCATCTCCTGCTAATTCCGCTTGATTGTCGGGTGTGGCTGCTTGTTGCATCGTGGACAAGATTGCCAATGCGAAAAAACATGCGAGTGAGGCAGTCGCCCACTTTACTTTTGTAGTTTTCTCCCAAGTAGGATGTAGCCAGATTAGAAGCAGGCCAATCGGTGCGCAGAAAAATGCCGAAGATGCCACAACTGCCGTTGATGTCATCAACGACCTTCCCCTCTCGGCAGATTTCCCACCTTGCTGAGAGAGCGTGTTTTTGATTTCTGCGATCTCTGACTGAAGCTCATTTGCTCTGGCGAGCAGCTTTTCGACATCGGTTTTCTGAGAACGGCATGCATCTGGAGTTCGCCCACTCTCAAAGATTAGCTTTCCAAGTTCAATCAGCTTTTGTCTGAGTTGAAGCTGAGCAGCTTTCGTCTTCGCTGCGGTCGCTGCTTTCCCACCAAGTGCCCTTGCCTTGTCGGTGAAGGTTGTGGGCTCTGGCTGGCCTTCGCTTGATTTTCCTAGCTCCTTGACGGTGAAGTTCAGTCGTTCAATGTCTTGGAAAAGTGATTGATGCTCCTGCTTGGCCGTTCCCGTTTCATAAGTATGTTTGCCGATAATCTCGTAAGGGCCTGACAGGGAGACTTGTTGGATCTTGGTGAGTTCAGCCTGTTTCGCCGTCAGTTGGCCAGCGAGTTTTGTTGCCTCGCCGAATGAAACCGAACGAGCCTTCTGCGGGGAAGGGCCTTCAGGATCGATAGCAGGTGCCTGTGGAGAAACTGGCGGAATTGGTGGTGGCGCTTGTTTGCCTTCGGCAAACAGTCCCTTCATCGCACCTGCCTTTCGCCACTCAGACATTCCTTCTTTCCAGATTTGATCATCTGGCTTCAACGAACCGTCTGCCGCCAACTTGCGAACATCACCGTCGCCAATTGGGCCGTTTTTTTCGCCATCACGAGTGTAGTACCATTGATTCGCCATCGGTCATTCCCCCCTATATCTATCGATTTCGCCCAGTGAACTGACCGTGATCCACTTGAGCGGTGAAGTTCTTCCGGCAGTTGTTGCAAGTGATGACCTGCCCACCTTGCTGCATCCGAATCGGATAGGTGCCAACGGAACCGCACTTGGGGCACTGCGTCACGCCTGAGCTTAGGGCCATGGTTTTTGAACCTTTTTGGGTACGAAACTTGGGAAATAGTCGCTTCTATTGGGATCAGCGAAACTCGGAAGCAAACAGGCTCAAGAAAGTTTTTGACGCAATCACATGAGCCTGTTTTGATTCGGCCCACGCTTATCCCCGTAGAGCCAAGGTCACGTCCGAAAACAGTTCCGCTATTCTGGTGCTACTCAAAATTCAGCACCGGAAACTCTCGATGGAAATTGGCCACACACAGCGACTTGGGCAATGGCTCGACCTTGCTCGGCAAGGTCAGGTTGATGCACGCAACGAGATCATTGCCCATGCGTGCGAGCGGCTCAGGTTGCTGACCCGCAAGATGCTGAAAAACTATCCACGAGTGAAACGCTGGTCCGAAACGGATGACGTGCTCCAGAACGCCATGATCCGCCTGCATCGTTCACTAGCTGAAATTCAACCGGATACACCA
>CAYVAN010000081.1:0-17417 GCA_964449225.1 uncultured Rhodopirellula sp. | reverse complement strand
CGATACGGACGGAGGAGAAGCGGCGATTCAAAAACCCGATGGTCGAGAACCAGAGTCCTTGGAATCGTGGAGCAAATTTCACGAAGCGGTTGAGGGGCTACCCGAAGAACAAAGAGAAGTCGTGAACCTGCTGTGGTACGAGGGCATCTCCCAACCGGACGCCGCAAAACTGTTGAGCGTTTCCCTTGCCACTCTGAAACGTCGGTGGCAGGCGGCACGAATAACACTTGGAAAACTGATCGAGGAAATCCAGCTTGGCGAATGATGAGGAAGAACGATTATCGGCACTTCTGCTGAAATGGGAGGAGGCTTGGGATCTTGGCGAAGAGATCCACGCTGCCGATCTATGCATTGACCATCCAGAGCTAGAGCAAGAGCTTGCTGGTCAAATCAAGCTGCTGAAGTCGATGCATTGGATGAAACAGGATGCTGCGGATGATGCAAGCGATGAAGAGGAAACTGATTTGCTGCTAGGCCAAACCTTGGCGGGCCGTTATCGCATTGATTCCATAGTTGGCCGTGGTGGTCACGGCAAAGTCTATCAATCGTTTGATCCAGAACTCCAACGGGATGTGGCAGTCAAAGTTAGCAAGTCGGTTGCCAGTGAGAATGAATCCGATCAACTTCTGGAGGAAGCTCGCCGGGCAGCGAAGCTGAAGCACCCAAACATCGTCGCTGTCTATGACGTAGGGCGACACGACGGGCAACTCTTTTTCGTCACCGAACTGGTGGAAGGCCAGAACCTTTCCGACCTGATCGCCAACCATCGAGTCAAACCGAAAGAAGCGACCCGGATTGTTTCGGCTCTAGCGGAGGCTCTTCAGTTTGCACATGAGCAAGGCTTTCTGCATCGAGACATCAAGCCTGCCAACATCTTGGTTGATCAACAAGGTCGTGTTCTCGTGACCGACTTCGGGATCGCCACGACCATCGACAAAATCGAAAATCATCGAGGCGGAACTCCCGGAACTCTTCCGTACATGGCACCTGAGCAAATCGCCGGGCAAGTACAACTCATCGACGGTCGCACTGACATTCATGCTCTTGGCGTTGTCTTGTACGAGTTGCTTACCGGTGAGTTGCCCTTTCAGGGCAGAACACCTACCGCCGTCCGTGAGCAAATTCTGTTACGGCAACCCAAGCCACTGTCTTCCCTCAATCGGTCGGTGCCGAAACAACTGGAATCGGTATGCCTCAAGTGCTTGGCAAAACATCCTGCTGATCGTTACACCACGGCGTCAGAGGTCAAGCAAGCACTCGCTGAACCTGTTCCGACCAGCGTTACAAAAGTTGGATTGGCTGTCGTTGGTCTAGCTGTCATCGCCATGGCGTTGCTCGCATGGCGACCATGGGATCGAGCCAATACCACTCTTCCAAGTGAAACTCCAGCAATCGTGGTCGACGGCGGAATCACGTTTGACGGCACACGGCGGATCGTTACTCCAGTAATGAACTCAACCCTGCCGCTTACGCTTGAAGCTTGGATTGCCCCCAGCAATGTGGAAAACTCGGAAAGTCAATTCATCGTCGGCAGTGATGTTCCAGGGCACTTCGGTATTGGCATGGGGGTTGGGAAATCTGGCCACCCGATGGTCGAGACGGTGCGTGGAGGTTGTGACGCCACCAGATTCCGTTTTTCAACCAATCAATGGAACCATTTGGCGGCTGTCTTCGCCTCAGACGAAACCCGTGTTTATCTCGATGGCAAGCTGGCAGCGACCTGTGAGGCGACCAACTTGCCAGAGGTCGAATCGCCATTTGTCATCGGCAATCTGGGCGAGCAACAAGGCCATAGGGGCTTCACCGGCAAGCTTAGGTTGGTGAGGATCACATCGGGAGAAAAGTTTCATGGCGAATTCCTCCCAGACGAGAATTTCACAGTCAGTGAGCACTCGGAGGTGTTGTTGATCTACGACGAAAACAGCTTCGACGGCGACCAGATCAAGGATCTCAGCGGCAATGGAAACGATGGAGTTTGGGAATCAATCGTCAACTGATCGTAGTTGCTCCACCTAACACCCGCTTGGTGTTCGGTGCATCTTTGCCCATTTTCATTGTCTCTTGAGGAGAGCAACATGCTTCTACGAGCCGAACCGATTGGCCATCCACCATCCCGACGATGGGTCATTCAGAACATCAAGACGAATACTGTGTGGGATGGTGAGAAGTTCGTTGACGATTGGGCGAAAGGCAGGAAGTACGCTCATCCGTCTGATGCCTGCGAGGACATGGCTGAGGTTCTCAAGGGCTTTTACGGCAAGTTGGAAAAGCGAACTTTCGTTGTTCCGATTGAAGTAGAAGTTTACGGTCCAGCGAGCCGCAGCAAGATCGCACGGTATCTGTACGATGCATCAATTCTGAACGTGCAAACCCACGAACACGGCAACGGCCCAGGCATTTCGTTGGTGTTACCAACAATCCACTGGGGCAGGATTCGGGAAGTCAAAGAATCGAGCCTGAAATCCGATGCTGAAGCCCCCGCTGTTGAATGGGGATTGGAGGATGGCGATGAGATCGAGTAAGAGCGTCGTGTTCGTGCGAAGCTGTGTGGTGATCTTCTTGATCTACCTCCCGATCTCGTGGATGTGGAACTCCATGACGCAAACGAACTATTTGAAGCCATCAGAGATCGCAATCGCCGCCGCCGTGTCGGTGTTGTTCTACGGTGGCTTCGCTTGGCTCGTTACGAATGTTGGAATAAGACTTCTGTTTGGCAGGAATGCAAGATACCGAGCCTATCGAAATAGTGGCGGCGACCCATTCATCGACATGCTGCCTCGTGTATTCAATCCCGATTCTCCGACTTTTCGTGCGACGGGAATGGATGAACCCGAGACGATTTTTGTTCCTCCAGCAAATTGGCAGTTCCGCTGTCCGCAATGTAATGCACGAGTTCAACATCGAATTGATGTTTGTTGGAATTGCAGCTACGGAGCCGACAGCGACAACACCGCCTACTTTGAACGCTATGGTGATGTGAAGCCGCCAGAGATCAGCGAAGACGACTGGGCCGAGATTAAGAGGCGTCAGGATGTCTGATCTCGGGGATGTCATCGACCACCTGTGGCTTCACTCAACTTTCGAGGAAGATCCGTGGTGCGTGGAACGGGCGTTTGCTGCCATCGAGCACGATGGCGAAGTCGCAATCGATGCCTTGGTTTGGGCTTTGAGGCAAAGCGATTTGGACCTCAAAATGTTGGCGTTGAGGTTGGTCCGGGAATTTGGGCCTGACGCCAAACGAACGCTGCCTGCTGTGAGCGATTGCCTTTCTGATCGGAACCGTTTGGTTCGGATAACGGCGATGGAGACTGCCGACTTGGTGGTCCGTTCAGTTCGGCTCTGACGGAGAACGGCGACCTTATGTCGCTCTTTAGCAATGATCAAGGGTTTGCAAAAAGCGTCTTGTGAATTCACAGAGATCTACCTTTTTCAACCCACACACCGACCAAAAGTGGGCATGACTCGCAAAAGCGGCACCGCTCCTAAACAATTGCCTCGCAATGAGTTGGGACGCAAAACCCCGTGTTTTGCGGCGTTTGGAAACAAACTGAACCCAAACTACGGAACCGAAGGTTAGAGGTTCGAATCCTCTGGGGTGTACTGATATCCGTGTTCGACACCTGCCGCAGGCGTCAGACACGGATTTTTTATTGGTGTACCGACCTCGGCGGTGTTGTCTGAATTGCCCTGGTTCGCAATGGTGGCACCGCAAATGTCACCGCAGTCGTCTTGCGACTCGCTGGCGGTGCCAATTTCGCTGGAAGCGTCGATTGCCTCTTGGGCTGGTTCTCCGCCATTAGCCTTTTCTTCTTTGCCGACCGCTCGGTTGTAGTCTTCGTCAGCGACTTGTAGATAGTGCTTGTGAGCGATCGCGGTTGAGTGACCGAACCAAGCGTTCAAGACGTGCGTTGCATACTTGCCCGTGTTCTCAAGTTCGGTTCGGCAGCTCGCTCGCATGTTGATGAACGGCTTCTCCCAAGGCTGATTGCCGGTTCGGCGGATGATGCGATTCAGTTCCGTCCGTAGATTCGCGTCGATTGCTCGGTATTGGCGGATCACAAACGCGTTCTCTTTCACCTTTGTGCCTGGCTGGACTTCATCGAACAAGAATTTCAAGTGCGGGAGCAGCTGCGGAAAGATTGGAAGGACACGTTGATCTTTGCCGGCATAGCGTTCGGTCTTCGGTGCACTGACGATCACGCGGGACTTGTCCCAAAGAACGTCCGTCCAACGAAGGCGTAGAACTTCGCTGGGACATCGCAGGCCCGCATAGCGAACCAAAGCGATTATCAGTCGCCATTCTGGGTTCGGTGCTTCTTCGATCAGTTGTTTCGCTATCTCTGGTGTGACGTAGAAATCCTTGTCACGATTGCAATCGGGTGCCGTCTTCACTCCTTCGAGTGGGTTCTTCGGGATCAAGCCATCGCGGACTGCAACTTTCAACATCTGACGACATCGTTTGACGTGCTGGCTGGCAGTCGTCGCGGCGAGTCCGCCATCCGAGATCAACCATCGGTGCCAACGTTCGCCGTCGGATTGCGTGAAGTCTCGCATCGGTTTGCTCTTGCCGGTGTATTTCACCAACCAATCGCGTGCTTGTGTGTAGTTAATCTTCGATCGACGTTTCCAATCGTCGCGACTCGCGATGTAAGCATCCATGAAAGCCGCGATCAATCGTCCTTCGTCACCTTGGATTCGGCGATCGGCTTCCGAAGCGATCCCATAGGAAATCAATCGCTTAGCGATTCGATCAGGGGCATCGGCTAGCCACTTTGCCGTTTCGGCTCGCGGAGGTATCGCGGCCGCAGAACAATTGAGAAGTTCATCGACATGCCTTGCGATCTGTTCGGCCGATCGTTTGCCAATGTCACCAAGCCATAACGATCGGCGGCGTCGATCGTGAGTGTAAAACTGCAGTCGCCAACCGACTCGGTTTCGGTCGTGTTCTTTTCGTAGTGATCCCATCTTAGAAATATCCCCCTGAGAAGTGCATGAAGTCTAACGGTGTGTTGTGAAGGTCAAAGTGTTTTCTTGATTCGTTCAACGTGTCGAAGCAATCGAAGTGTTCGGGTTCTCCGGTCTGCGGAATCTGGATCGCATCGGGAGTGCCGCCAGTCGCCGGAAAGTAGTTCGGTGTCGCAGAGGTCGCCGCAGACCGGACATGCGGGAATGTCCTGCGGGTCAACTTCGTCGAGTGCATCGAGCCAATCGGCGTTTGGCAGTTCGCGTGCCGGCTCGATCGGAACCGTTGCTGCTGCAGGCGCCGATAAAGGCTTCGGCGTTGCAGGCTGCGACGGCTTAAAAAGATCACCCAACCGACCTGTTGAAATCGTCCCTTGCGCCCCTACCGTCCCTGGAGTCACGTTTTCGTTGGGTTTCGCGTGCATGGTTCAGGGACGATAGGGACGAAGTTCATTCGCAGTCGATTGGATAGCCGTATCGAGCCGCGATGTCGGCGATCCGTTGTTGTGTTAAGTGTTGGTAGACGCGTCGTCCGTTCGCTTTGGTCGTTTTGAATCCATAGCGACGTAGGACCGTTGAGACTCGGCGAGCCGACCAGCCCTCATCGACACAATCCGGGTCGATGTCTTTAGCGGTTTCCAGAACATCGCCGGGCGACGGAGCCAGGTTGTCGGCTGAAAGTCGATGCAGTGCATCGAGCAAAAGCGGATCGGCTTCGGGCGTTGCGTCTTCGCGATCCGATTCAACTTGCTTTGCGGCGTGTTCGATCAGTGTCGCGACAATCGACGGATCACCGGTCATCGCGGCCACCTTCAGGAGTGGTTCCCAAAGTTCGGCGTCACGATTGGAGAGCGACGAAGTCGGAGCATCGACGTGGAACAATTCGTTCGCATGTTCGAGTGCCCAACAATGCAGCAAGTCGCGGACGGCTTGTTCATCGTCGGGTGAATGATCCATCGACCGGGCGGCTCGCGGCGAACCGGCTGCAGCTCGAGTGAGTCGGACGCTGATGCAACGAGATGAAAGTGCGGGCGGCAGACCACGAATGCAGGCGAGCAGTTTCGGGTCATAGCAATCGAAGTTCACCGAGCGGAACGATTCGCCACACGGTTCCAATCGTGTTGCCCGTCCGCCGCGACGATAACCAGACAACAGAACCGACCGAATCTCGCCGACATCGGGCGACCGATCATCGCGGAGGCGTTCTGCTTCATCGAGCAACAACACACCGCCGCGAGCGTGCAGCGTGCGGAAGATGTTCGCCGCCGTCGTGTTGCTGGTCCACATCGGACGAAAGACAAGCCGACCTAGCAAATCCATCGTTCGCGTTTTGCCGCTGCCCGCTGGACCGGCCAAATACAAATAGGGAACTGCGGCGAACGCTGGGTAGCAGTACGACATCACAACCCAAAGTGCGAGCGTCAAACCGTGTCCGGCTGGATCGCCTGAGTCGTCGCTGGGCGGCAGTTCAACGAAGAGATCAATTCGTTGGGCAACTGCCATGACGACATCGAGCGTCGTTGGCGTAACCTTTCCGGCTTGCCAATCGCGTCGGCTCTCAAGGCTCCACCGACATAACTCGCGGACATCATCGGGCAATGGCGGCGGCGGGACCGGTGAAACCCAAAGACGCGGCATCCCTTCCGCGTTCAATCTGGGTGACACGTCATCGCGACGACGACCGCCATCGCTTTTGGAATAGAGCGTCCATCGCCCGTCCGGTTGCGTTGGTGTTTCGATCATCCGTGGAATCGTGATTCCGGTCAGTGAGTGGCGGACGATCAATTCAGGACGAACGACATGCGACATATCAAGTTCGTTTTCATCGTCGATCGACAGTTCTGGTTCTCGCTCGGCTCGTTCGATTTCCTCGCTCAAGTGCAGCAACTGTCGTTCGCATTCGTCTTTCGTCACGCTGGGCAGTTTCTCGTTGATCGCTTTCGCGAATCGCGTTCGATGTTCCGCTCGCGTCGCGTCGATCGCATCGCGATGGATCAGATCATCACCTAGACGGGCGACGACTTGCGAGATTCCGTATCGTCGCGACGGCTCGGCGGTGAATTGCAACTCGGCCGCAGGTTCCGTTTCCATGGAAAGTGCTTCGCTCATCGACGTCGCCCCTTCCGTCTCTGTTTGACTTCACGACTGATCGAAAGCGTCTGACGTTTGGCAACACCGACCAACCGTTCGATGTCCTCGGCGTTCGCTCCGTTTCTGACCCACTCTCGAACGTCCGAACCCTTCTTGCCTGGTTGGATGATGCGAACGGTTTGAGCGGTCGCAACCAAAACTTTCGCGAGCGATTCCGCACCGGCAATCCCGGCTGCGTCGTGATCGGCAACGATCACGACATCGCGGCAACACAAACGACCGACGAACTGTGCCGTTTGCGGTACCGAACCGCTGCAACTCGGACGACCGATCGCTGGCAGCCGCAGACTCAGCAGCGCGGCGGTGTCGGTCGGACCTTCCGCAATGAACAACCGTCGAAGCGGCGGACAGACACCTTCGGGAATGAACAACCCGGCTCGACCGCCGCGAAGTGCGAACTTCGAGTCATTGCGAACGGATCGCAGGCGAATGCCGACGATCTGATCGAATGCGTTGAACATCGGCCACGTCGTCGCGTGATGCTCGTCCGAGTAACCGACACCGAGCTCGCGAAGATCGCAGCCGCGAACGCCCAGCCGTGCGGCCAAGCAATTGGAATCTTCTTCGCTGAATGCGTGGTAACACTTCTCCGCAAACCTTCGCAGGACTTTCGCGGGAAGTTTCCCATCGGCCTCCTGTTCGATCGACGACACAGGAATCCGAACACACGGCTTGCGTTTCGGTGGCTTACACCGCTCGCCGTCCTCCATTCCCAACTGCACGGCCAACCAATTCATCGCGGCTGGCGTGTCCATGTGCAATCGCCATCGGATCGTCGCCAATCCGTCGCCCGGTCGCGGTTCGCTCCCTCGCGTGAAGCAATGACGACAATGTACGGCTCCGCGTAACGCGATGTGCGGAAAAGCTGCGAACCGATTCCGACCGCCACAGTTCGGACATGGATAACCGCGACCGTCGAGCATGTTTTCCGGAATGCCGGCTGCGTCGAGTATCTCGATCCACCGACCGCGTGCCGTGTCGAGTAGTTCGCGGATTGAATGCCGGTGATTCGGCGTGCTTGTTTCAGACATTGTTTCCCCCGTCGTTGCTTATTCCCTTGTTGTTTTGGTTCGCGAGTGCTGTTCGCACCGCGTCGATGTCAAATTTCACTCTTTTGCCAATCCGCACCGTCGGGATGACTCCCTTGCGGACTTGGCGATCAATCGTCGATGTTCCGATTCCAAGCCGCCGGGCCAGGTCTTCTTTGTCGAGAAGTTCCGAATGCGGTGATTCGCGGAGTGCTTCGATCACTCGCTTCGCGACCGCCTTGGCGAACTCTTCCATTTCAGCGGGCGTTGTGATCCCTGAATCTGGTTCGATGACGACTCGGCCGCGAAAGACTTGCGGCTCTCCATTCCTTCCGTTCACTCGTCGTTGCCTCCGCTGGTGTTGACTTGACGAGCGAGAAAGCGGCGAAGGTCAATGACGCGGAACATTCGCGTGCGACCAATCTTGAACGAAGGCAGCGATTCCGGATCGCTGGCGAGACGCCGAAGCTTGCGGACACTAATCGACAACATCGAGGCTGCGGAGTGTTCATCGACTGCGATCGGTCGCGGCGGCTTGGGACGCTTGCGGCGAACGATGTTCGCATAGCGCGTGACTGGCGGGAGTTCGGCGGGCAGATCGCCAAACGGATGACTGGACATGGAACGGAACCCCGTGTGAATGGGTGACAACTGACTGGAAACCAAGCAGCGTCAGTGACCCCGGGCGATGCCGGTTTCCGCTCGTCGCGGAGAGAGCCGAATGAGTCCCGAGTGGGAATCAAAACGACGGCGATCCGTCACGGCCAAAGCGTCACTAAACGCTAGGCCATAAGATTTACCCCAATGATACAAACGGCCCGGACACGTCTGGTCAACGGAATGCTAGCTTCGCGGATTTTCGATCGCATTCGCATTGCGAATCACGACGATCGAAAAAAGTCGAAAGGTATTTTTGGAAGCGGTTGACGAGTATGCGGCGAAGAACTGATTTCCGGGAGCGTTCGCAAGCGACAAAAAGATTCCGACAATCTTTCCACAATTTCGCCGCGTCAGTTCGTGTCGCTATGCGACCGCTCGCAACCGCTAGGCACTGTTCGGCTTACCGCTCCGCGAGCCGTCAGTTGAACGTGATTCGCGTCGCGTCATCCTTCATTGCAATCACGTTTCCGTTGTTCGCTTTGAAGGTTTGTCGATGTGTCGCGTTGCCCTTTCATTTGTTGTTGTCGTTTCGATCACTGCTGCTGCAGCCGCCGATACAAGCTCCACCGATCGCATCTTGCGGGCGTCGTGCCGCATCTTCGCTGGGAACGCCCGAGGCAGTGGAGTCATCTTCGATGCCGACGAGGACAGCTACCACGTTCTGACAAACGCACACGTTGTCGGACGAACCGGCAATCGAGTGACGATGGAATTTGAGCATTCGGGCTATCGGTCCGGAAGGATTCGCGGTCGCGTGGTTCGTTCGCACATCGCACGCACCACTTCGATTGACTTGGCGATTGTCGAACTTCCGCGTTCAAGTTTCCCCGGGCCGATGCCCGTCGTTCCGCTTGCAGAGGCTGGCAGCAAGGAAGCATCGCCAACCGTGCTGACCGTGGGTGCCCAAGGAGGGGCCGCGGTCAGCCTGCAGCGTGGGCATATCGTGCGTCAAACTCGCGGGCTGATTTACTACAAGCCCGAAGCATTGCCAGGTCGCAGCGGTTCCCCACTGTTCAACGCCGCAGGATCGCGAGTGATCGGAGTAGTCGCGTGGCGAACAGGCGACGGTCACGGACTCGCGATGAACGCCGCCGCCGTTGGCTCGTTCGTTCGCGGCGAAGTCGCCGATACCAACGACGAGTTGCCGGACGATGCGATTCCGCTCTGGCAATCATCGACGCGGCTCGTGCTGGTCACGTCGAAGGGATGCCGACCGTGCGAACTGCAAAAGCAGTCGATGCCGTCCGACGTCCCGTTCCGAACCGTGGACATTGAAACCGTGCGATCGAAGGGATTCGACGTGAAAGCGACGCCGATGCTGATGGTTTTCGTTGATGGCAAGCTGCAAGCCGAATCGACTGGACTGCTTCGCGGCGACGGATTGAAGGCGTTTCTCGGTCGCTGGGGATTCGATCGCGACAACGATTCGCCAGACGATAACGGCGAATCGCTCGACTCGGACGACTTCAATCCGTGGACGAATCCGCGTCGCTGGAACAAAGGCCCAATCCGCGATCGAATCGACAACGCAAAAACGCAGTTCGCGTGGTGGTTGCTTGGCAAGTGGCTCGGTTTCGGCGCCGGAGGACTCGTGTTGCTGTTTCCGTGGCTGATCCTCGCTATGCGTTTCTACCGGAAAATGCGAGAAACAGACAAAGAATACACAGCGAACAAACAGCGTTCGCCGTCGCGTCGATCGCGGAAAAACACGAAGAAATCGAAGGCTGTTCGCAATCGCATATCGAAATGACAAAGCACACACATCGCGACGGAGTTGCGAAGCACTTCTACATGGGCCAAGGCACGCGTACATTGGTGCCAGGATGCAACATCACCGACACCAAATCCAAGTGGGCCAAAAAGTGTTTCAGCAGTTACTGACGAGAACGAGGAAGTATCTAACCGCATTGACCTGGCTAGTTGCAATTCTGGAAACTGCTATGGCGCTCCTTGCTGGAGGCTTGGTTGGATTGGCACTAACCGGCGAGAGCAAGGGCTTGGCAGTTCTCGCAGTGCTTCTCTACCTCGTATTCTTCGGCCTGAAGTTGTATGGCCAGACGCTTTTTCCGGCCTCCTTGTTCGGAGAACTGGAAGCTAACGAAAAGCTGGCAAACGCAGAGTCGGAATTAGTACGCCGAACCCGTGTGTTTGGCTACCTCGATAATTCGATTCGCGAACTCAACAAGCAAACTTGCAGCGTGTCTTTTACTGACAAGCCTTCTGTTTGCAACGAATCCGTGGAAATTGGTCTCAAACATTTGCTTGCCCCATTAATTGAACAGCCGCAATACGTACTCAGTTGTGACTCGTCGAATTTTTCTGTAGCCGCCCGACTAGAGCACTACTCGGAAAAGGATGGGGAATTGCATATTGAAGAGAGAATTGTTTTTCTCCGTGATGACCTAAAACTCACGCCAGTCTTGTCCAAAGGTGATCGGCCAAGCACGTACGACAAAGATGCATTCAATGACCTCCACGCGACGGGCTTAAGGCTCGCCATCCGAAATGTGATGCACCAGGCGTATAATGCGAATACGTACTGTGCGGCCAGCGTGACAGATGTTGATCGGAATCTGTCACTGATTAGTAGTCCAATTCCAATGGTCTGTGATCTTGGAGATGCAGACGGAGTTCTCATTATTGCCACGGATACACCTGTGGTTTGCCCGAATGATTTGCCAGAGGTATTGCAGATATATGCTCGCTTAGTGGCGAATTGGATTTCCAGGCACAACGAATGTATGGCGAAGAAGCTTGGTTACGACGACTTTGCCTATCCACCGCAAGACGAACAACAGCATCAACCAGCGGCCGAGGCTAGTGAACAGCTAACGGAATCATCGGAAGACGCGGCCGCCACGGAGTAGGGACCTTAGGGGCGCAAGGGACGGCAGGGACGATTCTGAGAACCGGTCCCAGGACAACTTTGGCGGCTTAGAAGCCACATCGTGCAGCATCATTGCATTGGAACGATCCATCGAGCGTATCGACGTCGTTCGCTTCGGTCATGTGGCTTGGAAGCCACATCGTGCAGCAACATCGCATTGGAGCGGTGGTCTCGACGATGGAGACTCCGCTTGTGACACCACGAACACGGTTCGCCCGTTCGTTCCTCGCTAAAACGAACACGGTTCGTCGTGTCCCTTCACTCCAAGGCTTCGTTCCCGCTCCACCGTCGCGACACGTGGCCTACGTTCGTTCCTCTCTGCGGACACGTCACGCGTCGGCTCCGCGATCCAGGGCGGCGGTCGCCGACCGCTAAGCGCAAGCGAGTATCGGAAGTCGTTCGGTTTCGCGGGACCGGCGATTCGCTTCCGTGCCGGACGGGATTCCCTCGTGCTTTGGCGATCGGCTCGCTTCGCTCGGCCTCCACTCCGGGCACCGCTCGGTTGTCTCCGCTGCAAAACGCGGTTTGGTTTTGCTGGAGTCTTTCGGCTGGTCAACGGTTTTGAGTGTTGGTCCGCTTCCATGCCCTACGTTCCGGCTGCATCCATGCCCCGACTGCCCATTCGTCGGCGACCGTCCATGGATCGCCGTGCCTAACGGCATTTCGCCGCTCGCACCCTTCGGCGACACCGCCGGCGGGTGCTCCGACGCGAGACATCCGTTTGCGCTGGTACAGGCGTTTGCGGGATGGAAATAAGACTGCCGCTTCCCATTGGAACGTCAACCGAAGTTCCGGCGGCGTGGTGACGTTTTCCCCTTCGGCAACAGTGTTAGCGCCGCCGGTTGTTTGTACAAGGAATCGTACGCGACATTGAGTTATCCCCTTGACATCAACAGTCGCGTCCCTGAGCTTGAATAGATTCCAAGCAACTCAACGCAGGAGCGACCATGAACGCACCGAAACTCGAAGAACTCTTAACGCTATCACGAAAAAAAGATCGGAACAAACAAACCAAAAGACTCGTGTTCGCGCACGGTGCCGTGCTTTTCAGCGCCCGAAAACGAAAAAATCGAATCGAAATCGAAGTCGATTGCTGGGGCACACGCAATTTGCTTCCCGCCGTTCAATCGCAACTAGCCGATCGTCATTCCGAGTATTTATCCGACCATCCCGATGTAAAGCTTGGCGGTGCAGCAACCTCCTTTGGTCCCAGCGGCTGCCGCTGCCATGTAGCTCCAGAACATGCGGATCACTGGCTCGAATTACTCTTCGGCGTCGTGTCCAATGAAGCCAATCTCGCATCCGAGGTGACGCCGGAAGAGGCGATGCGGAAAGCATGGGACGACGTGACGAAAGGGGCCTAGTCGCGTATTGCTTGGGCACGCACGATGCGAACACGAATCTTTTTCGTTGTATCGTCCAAGGTGGAGAGCTGCATTAGCTCACGTAGAGTTGTATCATTTTTCAGTGCGTTAGCTTCCGCTTGGGGAAAACCGAAAACGTGTGAGAATATCAGTGTTTCTAAAGCAGCGTCAGCTCCTGTGGGGATAGACAAAGACGGTGACTACTCGACTTACACGTGACGACATTATTGGCTGGGCAAACACCAGTGCGGCACGAGGTCTGTTGCCGCAATTGATCCATCGATTGATTACCGCCTCTGGTGCTAAAGTCGATCGACTCACCATGCCTTTTGGGGACTCGGTTGGTCGGTCAGGCTTGGATGGATTCGTTATTGCATCCACTAAGTCTTCGATAGTTCCGAAAGGGGAAAGCGTTTGGGAAATGGGGGTAGATCGGGCTCCCAAAACAAAGGCCAACAAGGATTACAAGAAACGCAACAAGAGTACGACATCGTCAAGGAAGAAGAAGACGACCTATTTGCAAGTAACGCCTCGTCATTGGGAACACAAGGAACAATGGATCACCGATCTCGCAAAGCACGGTTGGAAAAACGTCATTGTTTAGGACGTTGATGACTTGCTGTGGTTTCTTGATCAATACACGGCAGTTGACGCGTGGTTCGCTCGATTGATTGGCAAGCCCTCAGCTGGGCTTCGCGACTGCGAGGGGTATTGGAACAACCTGTCGATGGCCTCTGACTTTTCGATCAAACCCCGTGTGCTTCTAGCTGGGCGCGACAAGTTGGCGGCAAAGGTTCAGCGATACTCAGAAACTGCAGGTGAGTCGCAGCCGTTTTCATTGTGTAGCCGTTCGCCCATGGAAGTACTGTCGTTCTCGGTTGCAAGCATTTGCTCGACGAACGATCAAAAGTTGCTGTCACGTTCCGTTGTAATTGATCAGAGATATCAATGGGAGCGTGTGATTGTTGAAGAGAATGATCTTATTCTGGTGCTGTCACACCCGGTTCAACCAACAACGGAAGAGTTACTTCAAGCAAAAGGCTCAGGGCACAAAGTGATTTATGCCGGGCATGCTACGTCTGACGAATTGATTCGATTGGATCAGTTCGAGCTTGAGAAAGCTCTCTTTGATTCTGGTGCTGATGACGTGACTGCGGCCCAACTTGCTACGCGATCTCGCGGCAGTGACATCGTGCTCATTGATAGTCTTCACCGATTGGATGATCCAGTTGGTACGCCCATGTCTCAGCTGCCCGACCGAGTTAAGGCCGCGCTGTTGTTGATTGGAGGCTGGGATGAAAACTGCCGCGGAGACCAGCAAATTGTTGAATGGCTTTGTGGTTGTACTTACGATCAAATATTGGAAGAGCTTCGTGCAGATGCCTGCGATCCGGCTGGAATGCTTTTCACTGCCGACGGCAAATTGCGTTTGCTGGCGCCCGAACGAGATTGGCGTCGTTTTTCGGGTCTGATTACAGCGCAAATGGTACGCGACTACCGTGACCTGATTGAGCTTGTATTGATTGACGATGATCCAACCGCAGAACTGTCTGGTACGGATCGATGGATTGCACAATTCCGTGGTGAAAAACGGGAGTTTTCCGAAAGCCTTCGCAAGTACACGATAGAAAGCCTAGCGCTGGCAGCATCGCTTGATCGCACTTCAAATCGCAGTGGTATCGACACGGCGTTTTGCGACAGCGTTGTTCGTACGGTTTTCGATCAGGCGTCAGTCCGCCGATGGCTTTCTCTAAACAGACACCTTCCGATGTTGGCCGAGGCCAGCCCTAAAGTGGTGTTGGAAGCCATTGAATGTGGGCTTCAACCCGATGGCGCCATGCACACGCTATTTGCTGGTGGCGATCGTGATTCGTTTTCCGCTTCACCCCATACCGGAGTCTTATGGGCATTAGAACGAATGGCATGGTCTCCCCAATTGCTAATGCGGACTTGCGACATTCTTGTTCGCCTTGATGAAATCTGCGGAGACTTGAAGTTTGCAAATACGCCTGCGAACAGCTTCGTTGATACTCTTTCCTTCGCGCTTCCCCAAACTGCGGCTGATAGGACCAGTCGCCGCGACGTGATTCAGCAGCTCATCCAAAGTAGTGCGGGAAACGCATGGTTTCTGATCGCATCTCTAGTTCCCGACTCGATGCGAATGATGATGGTCCGAAGCAAACCGTTTTGGCGAGACTGGGCACATGGATGGTCTCGGCAGCGGCGGTCTCCTGATTTACAGTCGGAGACATTGTGGTTAATCAATCAAATCATCAACAACGTTGGAGATTCACTCGATCGCTGCATCAAAGTGTTGAGCTTGTACGATCAAGTGCCTATTAAATTGTACGTCAAGTTTGTCGATGATCTGCGGTCGAGATTTCCCAGGTTAGGATGGACCGACGATCAACGTCGGTGCATTTGGGAAGCAATCAACCTGATTACCGTGCGACTGGATTTCCTGACTCGCGAGTTGGCCGTTGCGGACGAAACGTGCATTGATGGTACGCGGCCCGGCAAGGCTCCTCCAAAACTTACTAACAGTGCTCATGAACGCTATATCCAACTGAAGACTGGAATTTACGATGGACTTGTCAAGCTCCAAACGATAGCCAGGCCTTCTGATCCAGTGCTTGCCTCCGTCTACGCTTTCCGAATTGGTCTCGGAAACAAGCACTTTACCCATCACTTTGAGCGTTCGGCGGACTACAGCCAGAGTGAACGGAAAGTGGCGGAGGCCAGAATGAGCCATATCCGTGAAGTCTTCAATCATTTGGGTTTCGAGGGCATTTGCTCTTTGTCTTCGCACCCGGACGTTCATTCGGCATCAGTAGGATTCAGCGCGGCAAAGGCTTTAGGGCCGACCCAGCTTTGCGCCGAGACATTGCTTCCGCTTTTCGATAGCGCCAACGATGCAATGGTCGATCTTGCAAACGGATTCTTACAGGGAAGCGACATTGGGATCGACGACGATGCGGCTCTCCCAGTGGCGAACCTATTGAAAACCTGTGATACCAACGAGAAAACTGTCGGTGTGCTTCTCTCGCTACGAAACGATCCGAAAACTTGGGATTTTGTTGATGATCAGACAGATGTCATTGTTCAGGAGTACTGGCGGCGAGTGCAGATTGCTTGGTCGGTCCCGGTCGAGCAGGTGCCGCGCATGGTTCGATTGTTGATCAAATCTGGACGCGTTCTTGAAGCAATCGATCGCCTTGGCCACATGGTGAACCGTGAGGACTGGGATTGGCGTGGCTTGATATTTGAATGTCTTGGTGCATTAACCTCACCGGCTGATGAATCCGTACCCGCTTCAACGCCAGGGCCGAATGTCCGCTGGGAGTTGCAGCAACTATTCAAGTTTTTGTACTCCGAGGAACCATCGGACCTCGATCAGCTTCAGGCTTTGGCAGGATACGAAATCGCGTTTTCGTCACTTTTTGGCGACGATCACAGTGAGTACCTACAACCGCTTGGATTCATTCGATTGTGCGCTATTCATCCGGAAGTGTTTGTCGAGACTATTGCTATGTTTGCAAAGAGCGATGCCAACGAATACCGATTTGATCCGGCCGATGAGGAGAACCAAGATCGGGCACGACGATGCCATGAGTTGCTGAGAAGCGTTGTTTCATTTCCTGGCTACGGAGCAGCCGAAGAGCTTGGTGGCGTGAATTATTGCGCCGCAGCGTGGGTGGAACAGGTTTTGGAACATGCAAATACTGAACAGTTTCAATGCGAGGTCGTGGATCAGCTGACGGAAATCTTCACTCGCGGAGCGGTTGCCAAAATTGAAGACTGGCCTAGTGACACACTTGCGTCCGCAATCAACCTAGTTGATACAGAGGCTGGAAGGTCACACTTGCTTCGATCTTTGCAGAATGACAGGGGCATGCACTGTGTCGATCACTCAGGCAACACGAATCGAGAGATCGCAGCAAGATTCCGGAGTCGAGCAACGGTTGTGCAAGAGTATTGCCCTGCCGCCGCCGACGCAATTAGCGGCTACGCGACAATGCTTGAACGCGAAGCAGAACGCTTGGTAGAGGAAAGTCGATGGGGAAGGGACTAATTGTCTTGTTTGTTACTTTTAGACGTTCTTGATGATCGCCACCGTACCAGTGCTGTCGGTCTTGATTTGCCAACAAACTGTTCAACGTCTTGCTCTGAGCCAGTGGCAGTGAAACGGTAATTGATGGGAGGATGCTTGGTAGCAGATGTCCTCCCTTTTTCTTTCCCGGATCGACGCCAGCAAATCGAGCCGATCGCAACTATCTCGACAAACGGTCGCGCCAGTATCCAGGCCGTCTTCGCGTGTGAGCGACGGCGATCACTACAATTCGTTCATTGCGAACAATGTAGGCC